>JAMOQA010000574.1 GCA_027064265.1 Acidobacteriota bacterium | reverse complement strand
GTGTCGAGCGACGATGCCGGCTCCTACGACTGCGTCGTCCACGACGGCTGCCCGGACATGCAGACGTACGTGACGCCGGCCGCCACCCTCACCGTCCACGGCGCGATCCCCGAGGTGCCCGGGCTGATGCTCCGCAAGGAGAACATGGGCGCCGACCTCCACTTCACCTGGCAGAACGTGGAGAACGCCGTCGACTACGTCGTCCGCCAGGACACGGAACCCGACGGCCCCTTCGACACGGTGACCGGCACCGCCGACGACGGCACCGAGGGTCTCACCGTCCCGATGCCGGAGGGGGAGATCCTGTTCTTCGAGGTCCACGGCCGGAACCCCGGCTGCGAGGGACCCTAGCGCCGCTTCGCGGCGCCCGGGCGCAGCACGCTGCGCCCCTACGCCCGTTTCCGCGATTGCGGTCAACCCGTAGGGGTCGAGCGTGCGAGGGCCCACGGCGCGAAGCGCCGCGGGGTTACCGCCCGTCGGGGAGGGCGCCCAGGACGCGGAGATTGTGGCGGACGACCGGATCGTCCGGGTCGAGTTCGAGGGCACGCCGGAACTGCCGGATCATCTCCTCCCGGTCGCCCCGCAGGCACGCTACGTTCGCCCGGTACTTCGGCACGAGCGGGAGCTGCGGGTCGATCCACTCCGCCTGGTCGAGGAGCCGCTCCGCCTCCTCGAGGTTCCCCTTGCGCGCCGCCTCCGCGGCACGCTCGGCGATCTTCGCCGCGAGTTCCCGGTTGGGCGAAAGCGACGGCGGGGGCCCGAGCTGCCCGAGGAGCTCGCGGGCATCGGCGAGATCCGGGTCCAGGGAGAGCGCCCGCTCCGCCGCCCTGCGCGCCTCGTCGTACCGGCGCAGCTCGACGAGCGCGACCGCCCGGTCGTAGTGGTACATCGCCCGGTCCGGTTCCAGCTCGATCGCCCGGTCGAACTCGGCGAGCGCCTCTCCGGCCTTCCCCAGCATCCCGAGCGCCGTGCCGAGCCCCGCGTGGACCGCGCCCACTTCCGGGACCTCGTCCTCGAGCTCCCGCAGGAGGGCGAGGGCCTCGTCCATCTTTCCCGCCTTCACCAGCTCCTGGGCCGCGAGCAACCGGGAGCGCACCGTGGGCGCGAACCGCTCGCCCTCGGCCCCGCCACCGGCCCGCGGGGCGGTCCCCCCGACGTACCCGAGGGCCTGGAGGTGCTGGAGCATCGCGTCCGCCTCGGGATCCCGGTCCGGCAGTTCCGCCGCCGGTTCCCACGTCGCCGGGGGCACCCGCGGCGGCTCCTCCACCTCGAGCACCTCGTCGAGGACCCGCCCCGGCATGTCGGTGGCGGCGGGCAGGCCCAGGAGGGCCAGCACGGTCGGTGCGATGTCGTGCACCCGCGCCCCTTCCGGCCGCGCCCCCCGCCGCACGCGAGCCCCCCACAGGCCCACGATCCCCGGCGCCCGGTGCTGCTGCGCCCCCGCGGCGAGCGGGCGGCCCGCCCGGCGCGGGTCGTCGGGCAGCACGCCCAGCCGGAAGCCGTGGTCCGAGAGGACGAGGATCGTCGTGCGCGCGTCCGCCAGCTCCATGAACCGCCCGAGCACCCGGTCGGCCAGCACATACACCGCGTCGACCGCCCGCCCCCACCGCCGCTGGTCCTCGGCGAGGCGGCCGCCGAGCCCGTCCACCCGCCACAGGTGCCCGAACAGGTGGCTGACGGTGTCGGTCGCCTCGACGTAGGCCATCAGCAGGTCGGGGCGGTCGGTCTCCCAGAGATGGCGCGCGATGCGGTCAACCGCCTCCGCGGTCGACCAGGCCCACAGGAAATGGGCGGCCGGGTCGTCGAACCCGCGATCGAGCGGCACGGAGGCCGGGTCCAGCTCGAGGTATGGGCGCAGCTCCGCGGGGTCGACGGCGCGGGGATCCGGCCGGTACCGGAGGAACTCCTCCACCCTGCCCGGCGGCCAGGCGAGACCCGCGAGGTCCGCCGCCGCCCCCTCCTCCTCGTGCAGGAAGTGGTAGCCGAACCGGTCGGAGACCAGGACACCGTTCACCCGCTCCGCGGGCCAGGTCGCCCACCAGGCGACGACCGCCACCTTCCGCCCCGCCTCGCTCGCCCGGTTCCAGATCGCCGGCACGCGCCGGGCCACCGAGGGGATCGGCACCTCCCGGCCGGTCTCCCGGTCGACGGCGACGAAGTCGGTGATCCCGTGGCGGTCCGGCTCGTATCCGGTCGCTACCGTCGTCCAGATCCGCGGGCTGAGCATCGGCTCGAGGGTCGCGAGGTCGCCGAACGCCCCTTCGTCGATCAGCCGCGCGAAGTGGGGCAGCTCCCCCTCCGCGACGAGCGTCCGGACCGCCTCCGGGTCCATCCCGTCGAATCCGAGGACGATCACCCGGCCGTCCCCGGGCGAAGGTCCTCCTCCCCCGCACCCCGGCGCGAGGAGCGCGAGGACGAGCAGGCCGGCCATGGCGAGCACGCGACGCATCGCCTCCATCGTCCCACGAAAGCGGCCGCGGGTCAGCGGCGCCAGAAGCCGGGGAGGAAGACGAGGAGGATCGTGTACAGCTCGAGGCGACCGGCGAGCATCAGGAACGAGAGGGTCAGCTTCACGTAGCCCGGCAGCCAGGCGAAGTTGTCGGTGGGGCCGACGCCGCCGAGGCCGGGGCCGACGTTGCCGATGGCGGTGAGGGACGCCGACCAGGACGTCACCAGGTCCGCCCCGGAGAAGTTGACGACCAGGGCGCCGATCGCCGCCAGCAGCAGGTAGGCCGCGAAGAAGCCCCAGATCGCCTCGAGGACGTCCCCGGGCACCGGGCGGCCCCGGTAGCGGACCGGCCAGACCGCGTGGGGATGGAGCATCCGCCGGAAGCTCGCCCGCAGCGACCGGAAGGCGAGCAGCGTCCGCAGCGTCTTCAGCCCGCCGCCGGTCGAGCCGGCCATCCCCCCGAGGATCAGCAGCAGGATCACCGGTCCCGCCATGTGGAGCGGCCAGGCCTCGTAGTCGGCAGTCGCGTAGCCGGTGGTGGTCACCAGGGAGACGACGGTGAAGAGGGCGTCCTCGATCGCCTCGGCGGGACGGTGGCCGTGCTCGACCAGGTTGGCCGCCGCCGGCACCGTGAAGAGCAGGATCAGCGCGACGTACCAGCGGAACTCCTCGTCGCGGAAGACGTCCCGCACCTTCCCGGCCAGCAGCCGGAAGTGGAGAACGAAGTTCATGCCGGCGGCGAACATGAACAGGATGATCACGCCGCGCAGGTACACGCTCGGGTAGGCCTCGATCGAGGCGTTCCGCGGGGAGAAACCGCCGGTCGCCAGCGTGGTGAACGCGTGGTCGATCGCGTGCAGCCACGGCATTCCGCCGAGCCGCAGCAGGACCGCCTCGAGGGCGGTCAGGCCGACGTAGATCCCCCACAGGTAGCGGGCGGTCACCGCGAGGCGCGGGGCGATCTTGTCCGCTACCGGACCCGGCACCTCCGCCTTGAAGAGCTGCATCCCGCCGACGCCGAGGAGGGGCAGGACCGCGATCGTGAACAGGATGATCCCCATCCCGCCGATCCACTGGGTCAGCGACCGCCAGAAGAGCAGCGCCTGCCCCTGCGCCTCGATGTCGACCATCACGGTCGAACCGGTCGTCGTGATGCCCGACACCGACTCGAACCAGGCATCGACCGGCGAGAGGGCCCCGTGCAGCACGTACGGCACGGCGCAGAGCGCCCCCGCGAGGAACCACCCGGCGGCGACCACCAGGTAACCGTCCCGGGGCCGGATCGTCGTGCCGGCCCCCGTACCGGCCAGCCAGCCGACCCCGGCGACGACGAGGCTCGCCGCGATCGAGAGAAGCCAGGGGCGCACCGGCTCGCCGAACGCGAGGGCGAGGCCGAGGGGCAGGAGCAGGAAGGCGGCGAGCACCGCCGCCAGCATCCCGAGGATCCGCGCGTCGAGGCGCAGGTTCATCGGGCTCCTCCGTCGAGGCGGAGGGCGCGGGCCGCCGCGTCCATCGTCTCGGCGAGGGAGAAGACGACGACCCGGTCCCCCGGCAGGGCCCGGTCCCGCCCACCGGGAACGAGCACGTCGCCATCCCGGGCGATCGCCGTCACCAGCACCCCCGCCGGCAGGGACGCCTCGGCGAGGGTCCGCCCGGCGAGGGGCGAGGAAGCGTCGATCTCGACCACCGAGACCTCGACCAGCTCGTGGAGCAGGCTCGCGGTCTCCTCGACGTGGCCGCCCCGCACGAACCGCAGGAGCGCGGAGACCGTCGCGAGGCGCGGGCTGACCACCGCGTCGATCCCGGTCGCCTCGGCGACGGCGAGGTAGGCCGGGTGGTCGACCAGCGGGATCACCCGGGGCGTCCCGAGGCGCTTGGCCAGGACGGACGAGAGCAGGTTGCGCTCCTGGTCGCCGGTGGCGGCGACGTAGGTCGAGGCCCGCTCGATCCCCGCCTCGAGGAGCAGCTCCTCGTCGGTCACCTCGCCGTGGAGGACGAGGGCCCGCTCGAGCTCGAGGGCGAGCCTCTCGGCCGACGCGCGGTCGTGCTCGATCACCGCGACCCGCAGGCCCATCCCGAGGGCCGCCCGGGCGACCATCCGCCCGACATGCCCGCCCCCGCCGACGACCACCCGTCGCTCCGGGTCCCAGGTGTAGCCGAGGCGGCGCACGATCGCGGGGAGCTGCCCCGGCAGGCACGAGAAGTAGAGGATGTCCCGCGGCTCGAGCCGGGTGGACCCCTCCGGGATCAGCACCCGGTCCATTCGCCAGATCGCGGCGACCAGGAAGCGCTCCCCGCGCGCCTCGGCGCCCAGCTCGGCGAGCGTGCGGCCCGCGAAGGGGGAGTTCTCCTCGATGCGGAAGCCGGCGACGACGACCCGGCCGCCGAGCAGCTCGGCCACGTCGAGGGCATGGGGAACGCGCAGGAGCGCGGTCACCCGGTCGGCGGCGACCCGGTCGGGGGAGATGCCGTGGGTCTTTCCCGGCCAGAAGCTGCCCAGCTCCTCGATGTTCTCCCGGTACTCGTCGGAGCGGAGGCGGACGACCTGGGTCTTCACCCGGAAGGCGGTCCCGGCGACGAGGGCGGTGATCATGTTGACCTCGTCGGAGTCGGTCACCGCCAGGAGCAGGCAGTCCTCGTCCAGGCCGGCCTCCCGCAGGACGGGGATCGAGCTGCCGTTCCCGGCGACGACCTGGACGTCGAGCTGGTCGAGCAGCTGGCGGGCCCGTTCCTCGTCCCGCTCGATGATCGTCACGTCGAACCCGTCCCGCGCGAGGCGCTGGGCGCAGGTGGTGCCGACCATGCCGGCCCCGACGACGAGGACCCTCCGGCTCACCGCCCTCCCTCCCCGGTCCCGATGGAGGCGTCCCCGCGACGTGCCACCTCGACCGCCGTTGCGCTCAACCCGTGCCGGGTTCGAAGCCCGGCCATGGGTGCCGCTTCGCGGCACACGGGCGCAGCACGCTGCGCCCCTACGCCCGTTTCCGCGATTGCGGTCAACCCGTAGGGGTCGAGCGTGCTCGACCCGTGCGGCCCGAAGGGCCGCCACCATGGTCGCCCTCCGGGCGACACGGGCGCAGCACGCTGCGCCCCTACGCCCGTTTCGCCCGTTGCGCCGATCTTCGTAGCT
>JAMOQA010000573.1 GCA_027064265.1 Acidobacteriota bacterium | reverse complement strand
ATCTTCCCCGCCCTCGGCTTCTCCCTCGCCTGCCACCTGCCCGCGTGGGTGCGGGGTCAGCGGAGGAGCGCCCAGAAGACCGCCCCGGCGAGCAGGAGCCGGTAGACGCCGAACGGGACGAGCCCGTGCCGGCCGAGCCAGGCGACGAAGCCGCGCACCGCCAGGGCCGCCGAGACGAAGGCGACCGCGATCCCGACGAGGAAGGGGCCCACGCCGATCCCGGAGAAGAGGGTGGCCCCGTCGCGGACCAGGTCGAGGAAGGTCGCCCCCCCCAGGGTGGGAAGCGCGAGGAGGAACGAGAACTCCGCGGCGGCCGCCGGCGTCAGCCCGACGGCGAGTCCCGCGAGGATCGTCACCAGCGAGCGCGAGGTGCCCGGCCACATGGCGAGGCACTGGGCGAGGCCGATCACGAGGGCCCCGCGCCAGGTCAGCCCCTCGATGCCGGTGCCGTCCGCGAGGCGGCGCGCCCGCATCCCGTCGAGGACGATCATCGCGAGGCCGCCGACGGCCAGCGCGCCGGCGACCGGGCCCGGGCCGAAGAGGTACGCCTTGATCGCCCGGTGGAGCAGCACGCCGAGGATCCCGGCGGGAACGAACCCGACGACCAGGTTGACGAGGAGCCGGCGCCCGGCCGGGTCGCGGCCGGCGAGGCCCCGGAGCATCGCGAGGACCCGCTCCCGGTAGAGCCCGAGGACGGCCAGGATCGCGCCGGCCTGGATCACGATCTCGAAGCTCTTGACCGCCGGGTCCTCGGCCCGGCCGAGGAGCGTCGAGGCGAGGATCAGGTGGCCGGTGGAGGAGACCGGCAGGTACTCGGTGAGACCCTCGACCAGGCCGAGGAAGGCGGCCTCGAGGGGGCCCAGGGGAGCGGGAGCGGTCACGGGCGTTCCTCCGGGCCGCAGGCGGCGTCGAGGACGACGACGACCCGGGGCCGGCGCTGGCGGCCGCGGCGCAGGGCGGCGGCCACCTCGCGGGCGATCTCCTCCTCGAGGACCCGGCGCGGGAAGCCGTTCCGGGCGGCGAGCCGGAGGAGGGTGGCGACCCTCTCCCGCACCCGGTCCTCCCGGTCGCCGAGGGGCGGGCCCGGGATGCCCACGGCCTCCACCCGGAGGTCCTCGAGGGTACCCTCCCGGCCGGCCCGGACCCGGACGAACGCGGCCCCGGCCTCCGAGAGGTGGCGGCGTTCCCGGACGACCTCGAAGTCGATGGCCCCCAGGTCGTCGTGGTGCCAGGGAAGGAGCTCCCAGGTCTCCCCGGGACGGACCCCGCCCGGGCCGAGGACCACGGTCTCGCCGCGCTCGGCGACGACCACGTCCCGGGGGGCCGGGTCCGCCCCCGCGGCCACCTCGGCGGCGGCCTCCAGGTGCACCCGGTCGCCGTGGACCGGCAGGACGACCTCCGGCCGCAGCCAGGAGAGCAGCTCGCGGATCTCCTCCCGGCTGCCGTGGCCGGAAGCGTGGAGTCCCGGCTCGGTGCCGACGTGGAGGACGCGGGTGCCGAGGCGCAGGAACCGGTCGAGCATCCGGGAGACCTGGATCTCGCTGCCCGGGATCACGCTGGCGGAGACGATCACCGTGTCCCCGGTGCCCACCGAGGCCCGGGAGTCGCTGTCCCACGAGAGCCGGGAGAGGCTCGACTGGGTCTCCCCCTGGCAGCCGCCGGCGAGCCACAGGCGCCGGGCCGGCGGGAGGTCGGCGAGTTCCTCCGGGGGAACGAGCAGCCCCGCCGGCAGGCGCAGGAGCCCGAGGTCGACGGCCAGGCGCACCATCCGCTGCATCCGCATCCCGAGCAGGGCCGCCTTCCGGCCCGTCGCCCGGGCGGCCCGGAGGGCCTGGTCGACGCGGTGGACCTGGCTGGAGAAGGTCGAGACGACGACCTGTCCCTCCGCCTCCTCGATCGCCCGGGAGAGGACCGGCCAGACCGACCGCTCGGTCTCGGCGCGGGTCTCCCGCAGGGCCCCGGTGCTGTCGAGGAGCAGGGCGCGGACCCCCCGGCGCCCGATCGCCCGGAGGGTGGCCTCGTCGGTGAGGGCGCCGTCCCACGGGTCCCGGTCGAGCTTGAAGTCCCCGGTGTGGACGACGGTCCCCGCCGGCGTCTCGACGACGATCATCGCCGACTGGGGCACCGAGTGGGTCACCCGCACCGCCCGCACCCGGAACGGGCCGAGCTCCACCGGGCGGTTCCACGCGAGGGGACGGAACCGGCCGGCGGGGGCGGGGACGCCGTCGAACCGGTCCCGGGCGGCGGCGAGGGGGAAGGGGAGGCCGAGGATCGGGGCCTCCCGCCAGGCGTCGGGGAGCCACGGGAGGGCGGCCACGTGGTCGTCGTGGGCGTGGGTGAGGACGACCCCGTGGAGGGTCGGGCAGACTTCCGCGAGGGGCTCCGCGTTGGGGACCAGGCGGCTGATTCCCGCGGGGACGCCCGCCGGGAACCCGATCCCGAAGTCGACGAGGATGCCCTCTCCCCCGGCGTGGAGCAGGGAGGCGTTCATCCCGAAGCCTCCCGAGCCGCCGAGGGAGACGATGTGCAGTTCCCGGCCCATGGCGCGGGGGATTATAGGTCCGCGGTCCCTCCCGGGCCCGGAGGCGGCCCGAGGAGCCGGGCGAGGGCGAGCCAGTCGGCGGGGGGCAACACCTCGGCGCGGGCGTCGGCCGGGAATCCCCGTTCCTCCAGCCAGCCCCGGACCCGCTCCCGGTGGGGGCCGAGGTTGCCGGCCAGGGTCTTGCGCCGGTGGCCGAAGCCGGCGTGGAGCCACGCCTCGAGCCGGGGCAGCTCGCCGGCGGGAAGGGGCGGGTCGGCGAGGAACTCGAGGGTGACGGCGGCGCTGGTCACCCGGGGCGGGGGCCGGAACGCCCCCGGCGGGAGGGTCCGCACCCGGCGGCGGCGGCACCGGAGGGCGGCGAGGACCGAGAGGGGCCCGTACGCCTTCGTGCCCGGCCCCGCGAGGAGCCGGTCGGCGACCTCCTTCTGGAGGACGAGCTGCATGTCCCGCACCGCGTCCGACGCGAGCAGGCGGCGGACGATCGCCGTGCCGACGTTGTAGGGCAGGTTCCCGATCACGCGGAGGGGGCCGCCGCCGAGCTCCGCCGCCAGGGCGTCCCAGTCCACCTCGAGGGCGTCGGCGAGGCGGACCTCCGCCCCCGGGAAGGGGGCGAGCAGCTCCTCGAGAGCCGGCACCAGGTCCGGGTCGACCTCGAGGGCGACGAGGCGCCCGGCGCGCTCGGCCAGCAGGCCGGTGAGGGCGCCGCCCCCCGGGCCGATCTCGACGACGGCGTCCCCGGGCGCCGGGGCGAACGCCTCGACCAGGGCGAGGGCGGTGCCCCGGTTCGCGAGGAAGTGCTGGCCGAGCCTCTTCTTGAGCGCCATGGCGGAAGGATAGCCCCCCGCCCCGGGCTCACGCCGGGGCCGGCACGCGCGGGGCGAGACGGGCCGGCTCGAGGACCAGGGCGAGGGAGCCCTCGGCGAGGAACGCGGCGCCGACGAACGGGGTGACGCTGGCGAGGGGCGGGCCCAGGGGGCGGACGATCACCTCGCGGCGGTCGACGACCCGCTCGACCCGGAGGATCCCCCGGCGCCCGGGCACCTCGAGGAGCAGGCAGGCGGGTCCGCCGGGAAGGCCGGGGAGCTCCAGCTCCGGCAGGTCTTCCGGGGAGTCCTCGAGGACCGCCGCCACCGGGCCGGCGGGAACGATCAGCCGCTGGCCGCCGGTCTCGGCGAGGAAGGCGTCGAGGATCGTCAGGCGCGCGGGCAGGTGGAGCTCGGCCCGGAACCCGTGCCCGGGCTCGCTCCGGAGCTCGAGGGTGCCGCCGAGGGCCTCGATGTCGGCCCGCACGGCGCCGAGCCCCACGCCGCGCCCGGCGAGGAGGTCCGCCTCCTCCCGGGTGCTGAACCGGGGGCTCGAGAGGATGTCGACGAGGGACCGCCCGCGGGCGACCTCCGCCGCGACCTCCGGGGGAATGCCCCGGCCGTCGTCCTCGAGGACGATCCGCAGCCGGTCCCCCTCGCTGCTCACCTCGAGGCGCAGCAGGCCGGCCTCCGGCTTGCCGGCGGCGCGGCGTTCCGCCGGGGGCTCGAGACCGTGGACCACCGCGTTGCGGGCCAGGTGGGCGAGGGGAGAGACCAGCCGTTCGAGGACCAGCCGGTCGGCCCGGATCGCGTCCCCCCGGACCTCGAGGCGCGCGACGAGTCCGCGCTCCGCCGCCCACCGCTCGAGGGACCGGGCGAGGAGCGGCACGAGCCAGCGGACCGGCGCGAGGCGCATCTCGAACACCTCCCGCCGGAACGCCCGGATCCCCTCGGCGAGGCTCCGCTCGAGGGCGAGGAGGGCCTGGTCCTCGTGGCCCGCGAGACGGTGCTCGAGGCGCTGGAAGGAGGCGGAGACCGAGAGGGCGATCTCGAGCAGGCGGTCGAGGCGGCCGGGATCGATCCCGGCCGGGGGACGGGGCGCCGGCGCGGCGCGCCCGCGGGGGGCCGGGGGATCTCCCGCGAGCCGCCGGACGAGGTCGCGCAGGTGGTCGATGCCGGACCGGAGCAGGTCCCGGGTCGCCGGGTCCTCCCGCAGCCCCCCCTTCCGGAGGGCGGCGGCCCGGTCCTCGAGGGCATGGGCCGCCTCGGCCAGCTCCCCGTGCCCGAGGGACGCGGCCATCCCCTTGATGCTGTGCAGGTGTCGGAAGAGGGCCTCGATCGCCTCGGGCCCGAGGCGCCCGCGGATCGCCAGCAGGTCGGCGCACTCCGCGAGGCGCCGGGTCGCCTCCTCGACGAAGATCCGCCGCAGCTCGTTCCTCACCGGGGTTCCCCCGCGGGCGTCACCAGGTCGGCGAGGAAGGCCGCGAGCCGCCGGGGCGTCAGCACGCCCGGGTGCGGCCCGGTGGCTCCGTCGAGGCGGGAGCCGGCGGGCACGTGGATCGCCAGGTGGCGCCAGGGCTCGGTGAGCCGGAGGACGCAGCGGGGAAGGCCGGGGCCGGACCCGGCGTCCGGTTCGCCGGGCTCCCAGCCGGGAAGGGCCGCGGGGTCGAGGAGGGTGAGGACGACGGAGCGGACCTCGGTGACGCCGGCGATCGCCGGGGGCGCCGCGGGAACCGGGAGGAGCTCACCGGCTTCCTCGAGGCGATCGACCAGGACGGCCAGCAGCGGGAGGGTGCCCCCGGGAGCCCGGAGCAGGAAGAGGGGCGCCCCGGCCATCTCAGGCCCTCCCGGCGAGGCGGAAGACCGAGCAGAGCTCGTGGAGCCGGTCGGAGGTGCGGGCGAGGGCCTCGGCGGACCGGGCCATCGCGTCCATCGAGCGGTTCTGTTCCCGGGTCGCCGCGGAGGTCTCCCGGGTGCCGGCCGCCCCCTCGCTGGCGATCTCCGCGATCTCCTCGATCGCCTGGACCAGCTGCTCGGTGTCCTCGACCTGGCGGCGGGCGAGGGAGACGATCTCCTCCATCCGCTCGACCAGCGGCAGGACGCCGCCGGCGATCTCCCGCAGCGCCTCGCTGGCGCCGCCGATCACCTGGCGGCCGTGGCGCGCCGCCGCCGTCGTCTCCCGCATCGTGGCGATCACCAGGCCCGAGCCCGCGTGGATCTGCTCGACGATGCCGGAGATCTGCTCGGCGAACCGGCCGGCC
>JAMOQA010000572.1 GCA_027064265.1 Acidobacteriota bacterium | reverse complement strand
CGGCGGGAAGCTTCGTCTTCTGGGAGATGATCGCCTTCCTCGGGATCCTCGTCGTCGGGTTCGTCTATGCCTGGGGACGGGGCGCCCTCGAGTGGGACCGCTGAGATGATCGACGTGAACGCGACCGGCCCGGCGGCGGGCTGGGAGACCGGAGAGGCCCTCGAGCTGCTGCGGGGCGAGTTCCCGGGCGGCATCCTGCGGGAGGAACGGTTCCGGGGCCAGACGACCATCGTCGTTCCCCGGGAACGGGCCCTCGAGGTGCTCGCGTACCTCAGGGACACCGAGGGGTGCGCCTTCGACTTCCTCACCGACGTGACCGCGGTCCACTGGCCCGCCCGCGAGAAGCCGTTCGAGATCGTCTGGCACCTCTACTCGTTCCCGCGGAACGTCCGGCTGCGCGTCAAGGTGGAGCTGGCGGAGGACGAGGCGGCGCCGAGCGTCGTCGAGCTGTGGCCGGCGGCCGGGTGGCTCGAGCGGGAGTGCTACGACATGTTCGGCATCCGTTTCGACGGCCACCCGGACCTGCGCCGGATCCTGATGCCGGAAGACTACCCGGGATGGCCGCTGCGCAAGGAGTTCCCCCTCAAGTGCTGAACGGGCGGCGGCCCCGCGGGGCCGCGTCCTGGAGACCTGTTCCATGAGCGAACCGCTGGAGCTGCAGGGAGCCGACCGGGACGAGGGGACCGTCGTCCTCAACATGGGACCGAGCCATCCCTCGACCCACGGCGTGCTGCGCCTGGTGCTCGACGTGGACGGCGAGGTCGTGACCCGCTGCCGGGCCGACATCGGTTTCCTCCACCGGGGCTTCGAGAAGATCGCGGAAAACAAGACCTGGACCCAGTTCATCACGTGGACCGACCGGATGGACTACCTGGCGCCGGTCTCGAACAACGTGGCCTGGGCCCTGGCGGTGGAGAAGCTGCTCGGCATCGAGGTGCCGGAGCGCGCCCGGGTGCTGCGGGTGCTGCTGTGCGAGATGGCGCGGGTCTCCGCCCACCTGCTGTGGCTCGGGACCCACGCCCTCGACCTCGGGGCGGCGACGGTCTTCTTCTACACCTTCCAGCAGCGGGAGATCCTCTACGACCTGTACGAGCGGCTGACCGGCGCCCGGTTCACCACCTCCACCGTCCGGATCGGGGGCATGGCGCGGGACATCCCGGAGGGGTGGCTCGACGACGTGCGCGCCTTCGCCGACCAGGTGACGAAGGTCATCGACGAGTGCGACCGGCTGCTGACGCGGAACCGCATCTGGCTCGGCCGCACCCAGGACGTCGGGATCATCTCCCGGGAGGACGCGATCGCCTGGGGCTGCACCGGCCCGGTGCTGCGCGGTTCCGGGGTCGAGTGGGACGTCCGGAAGGCCCAGCCCTACCTCGACTACGACCAGTACGACTTCGAGATCCCGGTGGGCACGGTCGGCGACGTCTACGACCGCTACCTGGTCCGCATGGAGGAGATGCGGCAGTCGGTGCGGATCATCCGCCAGGCGATCGAGCGGATGCCCGATGGCCCGCTGAACGCCGACGCGCCGAAGGTCGTGCTGCCGCCGAAGGAGAAGGTCCTCACCTCGATGGAGGCCCTGATCCATCACTTCATCATCGTGACGGAAGGGTTCCATCCGCCGGAGGGAGAGGTCTACCACGCCATCGAGGCTCCCAAGGGGGAGCTGGGGTTCTACATCGTGAGCGACGGGGGGCCGTCGGCGTACCGCTGCCGGATCCGGCCCGCCGCCTTCGTCAACCTCCAGGTGATCGAGAAGATCGCCGTCGGCCAGATGATCCCGGACGTGGTCGGGATCATCGGCAGCCTCGACCCGGTGATGGGCGAGGTCGACCGGTGATCCGCGGGGGACGCTGACGTGTTCGACGAGCAGTTCGAGAAGCGGGCGGACGAGATCCTCGCGCGCTACCCCCGCCGGGAGAGCGCGGTGATGCCGCTCCTGCACCTGGTCCAGGAGCGGGAAGGGTACGTCTCGCTGGCCGCCGAGCGGTGGGTCGCCGAGAAGACGGGGGTCTCCCCGGCGCACGTGCACGGGGTGGTCACCTTCTACACGATGTTCCGCACCGAGCGGCACGGGAAGTACGTGCTCCACTTCTGCACGACGGTCTCCTGCATGCTGCGCGGCGTCGACCACCTGCTGGCGCACGCGAAGGAGAAGCTCGGCATCGAGGTCGGCGAGACGACCCCCGACGGCCTGTTCACGATCCTCACCGTAGAGTGCCTCGGTTCGTGCGGCACCGCGCCGGTCGTCCAGGTGAACGACGACTACTACGAGGACATGGACATCGAGCGGCTCGACGCGCTGCTCGACGCCCTCGCGGCGGGCAAGGAGCCGCCGTTCCCGCCCGGGCCGGGCCCGCGGCGCGTGCTGGTGGAGGGGGACTGATGGAGAAGGTCCTCACCCGCAACGTCGGCATCGAGGGGTCCCGCACCATCGAGGTCTACCGCAAGCGGGGCGGCTACGAGACCCTGGCGAAGGCCCTCAAGATGGACCCGGACGCGATCATCGAGGAGGTCAAGGCGTCGGGGCTGCGGGGCCGGGGCGGGGCCGGGTTCCCCGCCGGGGTCAAGTGGTCGTTCATGCCCAAGGAGCCGACCCCGGAGCGGCCGAACTACCTGGTCTGCAACGCCGACGAGTCGGAGCCCGGCACGTTCAAGGACCGGGTGATCATCGAGAACGACCCGCACCTGCTCCTCGAGGGATGCCTCTGCTCCGCCTTCGCGATGCGGGCGAGCAGGGTGTTCATCTACATCCGCGGCGAGTACACGCTGGGGGCGAAGGTCCTCGAGCGGGCGATCGGCGAGGCGCGGGAGGCGGGCTTCGTCGGGGAGGACATCCTCGGGTCCGGCTGGTCGTGCGACATCGTCGTGCACCGCGGGGGCGGCGCCTACATCTGCGGCGAGGAGACCGCGCTGATGACCTCCATCGAGGGGAAGCGCGGCAACCCGCGGCTGAAGCCGCCGTTCCCGGCCCAGTTCGGCGTCTACGGTTACCCGACGACGATCAACAACGTCGAGACCCTCTCCTGCGTGCCGTTCATCATCGAGCGGGGCGCCTCCTGGTTCGCCTCGATCGGCACCGACGAGCGCAACACCGGCCCGAAGCTCTACGGCGTCTCGGGCCACGTGAAGAACCCGGGCGTCTTCGAGCTGCCGATGGGCACCGAGCTGATGGAGATCATCGAGGAGCACGCGGGGGGGATGCTGCGGGAGGGGAAGGCCCTCAAGGCGGTGATCCCCGGCGGGTCCTCCACCCCG
Organism: Acidobacteriota bacterium; assembly: GCA_027064265.1. GTDB lineage: Bacteria > Acidobacteriota > Polarisedimenticolia > J045 > J045 > JAMOQA01. The sequence goes on along the minus strand of JAMOQA010000572.1, from coordinate 2,061 downwards.
GTCCTCCGGGCCGACGAGTGCCGGGGCCTCAGGATGGACTTCGACTCGGTGGCGAAGGCCGGGTCGATGCTCGGGTCGGCGGCGATCATCGTGATGGACGAGACCACCGACATGGTCGCCGTCATGGAACGGATCGCCCACTTCTACGCCCACGAGTCCTGCGGGCAGTGCACCCCCTGCCGCGAGGGGACCGGCTGGATCGAGAAGATCCTCCGCCGGATCCGCCGCGGCGAGGGCACGCCGGAGGACCTGGACGTGCTCGACCAGGTGGCGGCGAACATGCAGGGGATCACGGTCTGCCCCCTCGCGGACGCCGCCGCGATGCCCTGCCGATCGTTCCTCGAGAAGTTCCGGGACGAGTTCGAGCACTACGTCCGCCACGGCCGCTCGCCGGTCGCGGCGGGCTGAGCGAGGCCTGACGCGATGCCGACCTTCACGATCGACGGGCGGGAACTGACGGTGCCGGACGGGACGACCGTCCTCCAGGCGGCGCTGGCGAACGGCATCGACATTCCCCACTTCTGCTACCACCCGGGGCTGCGGATCTCGGGAAACTGCCGGGTCTGTCTCGTCGAGGTGGAGAAGTTCCCCAAGCCGGCGATCGCCTGCAACACGGTGGTGACCGACGGGATGGTCGTCCACACCGATACCGAGCGGGTGCGGAAGCTCCGCGAGGCGGTGATGGAGTTCCTCCTGATCAACCACCCGCTGGACTGCCCGATCTGCGACCAGGCGGGAGAGTGCCGGCTGCAGGAATACGGCTACGAGCACGGCGAGGCGACGACCCGGTTCCGCGAGGAGAAGGAACACGGTCCCAAGCGGCGGGTGATGGGGCCCCACGTGCTCTACGACTGGGAGCGGTGCATCAAGTGCACCCGCTGCATCCGGTTCTGCCAGGAGGTGACGAAGACCGCCGAGCTCGGGATGTTCCACCGGGGCGGCCGCGAGGAGGTGGGCACGTTCCCCGGCAGGCCGCTCGACAATCCCTACTCGGGGTGCGTCGTCGACCTGTGCCCGGTGGGCGCCCTCACGCTGCGGGAGTTCCGCTTCCGCACCCGGACCTGGTTCCTCACCGACGTCCCGTCGGTCTGCCCCGGCTGCGCCCGGGGGTGCTCGGTTCACCTGGGAACGTTCCGCAACGAGATCCTGCGGATCACCCCGCGGGTGAACCACGCGGTCAACCGCTGGTGGATCTGCGACGAGGGGCGCCTGTGGGGCAGCCGCCTCGAGGCCGCCGCCGAGCGCCGGCTCTCCGGTCCGCGCTCGCCGGTGGAGGGGGCGGACGATCCGTGGCGGGCGGCGCTGGACGAGGCGATCCGCGTCCTCGGGGAACAGGCCCGCGCGGGGAAGGTGGCGGTGCTGGCGAGCCCCCGGATGACGGTCGAAGAAGCCTGGCTCCTCGGGAAGCTCGCCGCGGGCCCGCTCTCCGGCGCGGCGGTCTTCCTGCCGGAGCACGCCGCCGGCGAGGACGACGAGCTGTTGATCCGGGCCGACAGGGCGCCGAACGCCCGGGGGGTCCGCGAGGTCCTCGGGGCGCTCTGCGGCGAGGTGCGGCCGGTGGCGGAACTGGAGGAGCGGCTGCGTGCCGGCAAGGTGGCCGCGCTCCTGGCGGTCGGGCCGGGCCTGCTCGGGCCGGTGGACGGCGAAACCCCCGTGCTGGCACCCGACGCGGCGGGATGCGCGCCCCACCGGGTGGTGCTCGACGCCTGGTCGTCGCCCCTCGCGGAGGACGCGACGGTCGTCCTGCCGGTCGCCGGTTACGGCGAGCAGGAGGGTACCTGGGTCAGCTTCGCCGGGCGCGTGCAGCACGTGGCCCGGGCGCTCCGGGCCCGCACCGACTGCCGACCCGGGGTCGAGATCCTGGGGGCGCTCTTCGCCGGGCTCGCCGGGCGCGACCGGGCGCCGGGGATGGACGAGATCCACGCGGGCGTCTCGGCGGACGTGCCGGCCTTCGCGGAGATCGACTGGGCGGCGCTGCCGGGCGGCGCCGGGCAGGACCTGGCCGGGGCGGACGCGGCGGCCTCCGCCGCGCCCGCGACCGGGGCCCTGGTGAAGATGCTG
>JAMOQA010000571.1 GCA_027064265.1 Acidobacteriota bacterium | reverse complement strand
GTTCAGGTACCGCAGGTGGAGGCTGGCCACCTTGCGCCCGGCCGCCCGCTCCTCGCGGACCGCCTGGGTGACCGCGCCGTAGGTGGCGCCCCACGCGACCACGAGGAGATCGTCGTCGAGGCTCCCCTCCTCGAGCTTTGCCGGCGGGATGTCGTCGGCGATCCCGGCGACCTTCTTCGCCCGCAGCTCGCACATCTTCTGGTGGTTCTCCGGGACGTAGGACACCCGCCCCATCTCGTCCTTCTCGAGGCCGCCGACCCGGTGTTCGAGCCCCGGCGTTCCCGGCTTGATCCACGGGCGGGCGAGGGTCTTCGGGTCGCGGTGGTAGACCCCCTTGAACGCCGAGGGATCGTCGAAGTACTTCACCTCGATCTTCGGGATCTCGTCGAGGGTCGGCACGCGCCACGGCTCGGCGCCGTTCGCCAGGTACCCCTCGGTGAGGAGCAGGACCGGCGTCATGTACTTCACCGCGATCCGCGTGGCCTCGAGGGTCATCCAGAAGCAGTCCCCCGGAGATGTGGCGGCGAGCACCGGGAGCGGCGCCTCGCCGTGCCGGCCCCACATCGCCTGCAGCAGGTCGGCCTGCTCGGTCTTGGTCGGAAGCCCGGTCGAGGGGCCGCCCCGCTGGACGTCGACGATGACGAGGGGCAGCTCGAGGATCACGGCGAGGCCGACGATCTCGCCCTTGAGCGAGAGGCCCGGGCCGCTGGTCGTCGTGTAGGCGATGTTCCCGGCGAAGGCGGCGCCGACCGAGGAACCGATCCCGGCGATCTCGTCCTCCGCCTGGAAGGTCGTCACCCCGAAGGCCCGCAGCTTGCTCGCCTGGTGCAGGATCGAGCTGGCCGGAGTGATCGGGTAGGACCCGAGGAAGACCGGAATGCCGGTGGTCTGGGCGACCGTCGCCATCGCGAGGGCGACCGCCTCGTTGCCGTCGACGTGGCGGTAGGTCCCCGGGGCGAGTTTCGCCGGCGGGACCTCGTAGACCGTCTGGAAGATCCGGGCGATGTCGGCGTAGTTGTAGCCGGCCCGCAGGACCTTCTCGTTCGCCTTCGCCAGCTCGGGACGCGCCTTGAACTTCTCCCGGATCCACTCGATGGTCGGCTCGAGGGGCCGGGAGTAGAGCCAGTAGATCATCCCCAGGGCGAAGAAGTTCTTGCAGCGGTCCTGCTCCCGGAAGGTGAGGCCCGAGTCCTTGAGGGCCTCCCGGGTCAGCTTGGTGATCTCCACCGCGTAGACCCGGTACCCCTGGAGAGAGCCGTCCTCGAGGGGATTGCTCTCGTACCCGGCCTTCTGCAGCGCGTTCTCGTCGAACGCGTTCTTGTTGACGATCAGGATTCCACCCGGCTTGAGGTCCGGGAGGTTCACCTTGAGCGCCGCCGGGTTGAACGCGACCAGGACGTCGGCCCTGTCCCCCGGCGTCAGGATCTCGTGGGACGAGAAGTGGATCTGGAACCCCGAGACGCCCGGGAGGGTCCCGGCCGGGGCCCGGATCTCCGCCGGGTAGTCCGGCAGGGTGGCCAGGTCGTTCCCCGCGATCGCGGAGGAGACCGTCAGCTGCGTCCCGGTCAGCTGGATCCCGTCCCCGGAGTCCCCGGCGATCCGGATCGTGACCTCGTCGACGGGTTGCCGCTCGGCAGCGGCGGGTCGGCTCTCTTCGGACTTCGTCGCCATGGAATGCGCCCTCGCCCTCGTCCCGGAATGCCCCGGGCCAGCGCCCCGATCCCCACGCTGAGTAACATATGCCTCGAGGGGTCCGCGGTCCGGTCCACCCGGACGAAGATGTTCACGTCGGCTGGCGCCCCCGGGGGGCGCTTCGCCTCGCTCCCGCTCCCCCGGCCCGGGCCGCGATGGCCCGGCGGAGGGGCCTCATTCTAGACCCTCCAGCCGCCCGGACAACTCTTTTTCCGGGGTTTCGGCCTCTTCCGAGACCTCCGTGCCGTTGCCGCCGGCTTCCGGCCGCGCCTCGCCGAACGAGAACGAGAGCAGGGCCCGCCGTTCTTCCATCCCGTCCCGGGGCCGGCAGGCGAGCTCCGCGGCGAGCAGGACCCCGTCCACCTCCCGGAAACACAGGTAACGAACGGTCCGAAAGGGCTCCTTCCCCTTCCCCGCGGCGTAGACGCGGGCCTTCGCGGGCATGCCGTCCCCGTCGAGCTCGAGCACGATCCGCCTCCCGCCGGGCAGCACCGCCGCGATCTCCCGGTCGCCACAGGGGGCGGGGGCGAGGCGGCCCA
>JAMOQA010000570.1 GCA_027064265.1 Acidobacteriota bacterium | reverse complement strand
AGCCCCTCGGCGAAGAGCGCCGGTTCCACCCAGGCCAGGAGGTCGACGGTCCCGGGAGGAACCGGCAACGGACCGGCCTCCCCGGCGTCGCCCCGGGAGACCCACGCTTCCGCCCCGGCGTCGTCCTCTTCTCCTTCCACGGCCCAGCCGCGCCCCTCCGCCCGGACCGAGACACCGGTGGGAGACCGGGTGACCAGCAACCGGTGCCGGCCCGCGCCGAGGGGCGTTTCCACCTCGACCTCGTACTCGGCCCGGAACGTCTCCCCCTCCCCGGGCAGTCCCGCCGGGGCCAGGCGCGCCAGCAGTTCGCGGGCCCGCCGCACCGCCACCGACTCCCGCCGGAACCCGGGCCGCCGGGGATCGAACGATCCCCACGGGACCCGGACCAGGGTCCCGCCCGCCTCGTCCGCCTCGAGGGCCGCGACGAGCCCGGCATCCACCGGCCCGGCCATCGCCATGACCCGGCGCTCCGGCCGGAGGAAGGCCCGGGCCCGGGCGAGCACGTCCGCCGGCCCGATCGGCCGCTTCCACCGGTCCGGCGGAGGCCACGCGAGGAGCGCTCCGCGGGTGGCCTCCCGCAGCACCGCGAACGGCCTCCCCGCGAGGGCCGCCGCCCGGGCGTCCAGCCGGCTGCGCGCCCGCATCACGGCATCCCGCCGCAGCTGCAGCTCCTTCACGGAAGCCACCGCTCCCTCGAGGATCGCAAGGGCCCGCCGGGCCGCCCCGGGACGGACCACCAGCTCGAGCCGGAGGACCAGGCCCCCGGGGCCCCGTTCCACGACGGCGTCGCTGGCGAGGAGGGCGTCCTCTCCGGCGGCGACCACCACCCGCTGGGGCAGGCTCCCCTCCCCCTCGCGGAGCGCCTCCGCCAGCACCAGCAGCTCGGCCAGTTCCCGGCTGCCACGCCCCCACGCCCCCCCGGGAAGTTCGCCGCGCCAGGCCAGGACGATGGCGACCCGGTCCCCGCCGTCCCGCTCGATCAGCACCCGGGCGGGAAGGTCCCCGGGGGAGGGCCCGGACCGGGGGTCCTCTTCCGGGGCCGGCGGGACCGGGACCCCGGCGAGGGCCGACCGGGGACCGGCGACGACCAGCCGGTCGGCGGCGAGGCCGCCGGCAAGTTCGAGGATCCGCTCGTCGGGGATCGTTGCCTGCTCCTCTTCCGTGCCCCACCCGCCCCACGGATCGGGCACCCCTGGAAAGCAGCGGGCCCAGGCGGCGGACCGTGCCCGGAGCAGCGGATCCTCGGCGAACGCCCGGGCACGGGCGCGGGCGGCCTCCCGGGCCGCGGCGAGACTCGCCTCCCGGGGGCGCGGGGGCGCGAGCAGGCGCCTCGCCACCGCGGGTGCCTCTCCGGGCGCGAGGCCACCGATGCCGATCCAGGCCCCGGCCAGGTCCCCTCCCCCGACGCCGGCGAATCCCTCTTCACCCGCGGCAGCCAGGTCCCGGGCGAGGGTCTCCATGGCCAGGAAGAGGGCCGGAACGGAGGCCTCCCCGTCTCGCGGGCAGCGGACGACGCCGGCGACGGCGGCCCGTCTCCCCGGGACGACCAGCCCGAGCACCCGCCCGTCCTCCGCGACCCCGGCGATCGGCGGGGCGGGAGCCGGGGCCCGGCGGCGGGGGGATCCGCCCCGGGTGGTCGGAACCAGCACGGCCACGAGGCAGGCGAGAAGGGGCAGCAGCAGGCGGCGCGGCACGCGGGGCCGCGTCCCGTCGACACGATCGGTCGTCATGGGGCTCCCGGCCCGGACTCCCGGGCGAGGGCCAGCAGGGCGCGCACCAGGTGCCGCGCCCGGCGGGCGTGAGACTCGAGGGTGTGGCCACCGGCGTGGGGGGTCGGAAGGACCCGCGGATGATCGCGCAGGCTGCCGGGAGGCGGAGGTTCCTCGGACCAGGTATCGAGGGCGGCCCCCCGAAGATGCCCCCGGTCGAGGGCATCCCGCAGGGCCTCTTCGTCGACGATCGGCCCCCGGGCCGCGTTCACCAGGACCGCGCCCCGGGGAAGCAGGGCGAGTTCCGCGGCCCCGACGAGACCGCGGGTCTCCGGCGTCAACGGACAGTGAAGGGAGAGGGCGTCCACCCGCGGCAGCATCTCCCGGAGCCCGCGGACACGGCGCACCCCGAGCCGGGCGAAGCGGTCCGCGGGAACGTACGGATCCACCGCCAGGACATCCATTCCCAGGGCCCGGGCGCGGATCGCCACCCGGCTCCCGGTGCGCCCGAGCCCGACCAGCCCGAGGGCCTTGCCGTGGACCTCCCGGTCCGGCAGGCGTTCACGGTCCGGCCAGCCTCCCCGCGCGGTTTCCGCCCACCTCTCGGGCAGGTTCCGGAAGAGGACCAGCAGGGACGCGATCACCAGCTCGGCGACGGAGACCGCGTTGCCCGGGTCGACCGGGACGACCCGGACCCCGAGCCGCCGGGCGGCGGCAGCGTCGATGTTGTCGAGACCGGCGGAGGCCTGCACCACGGCCCGGAGCCGGCCGGCCGCCCCGGCCCGGAGCACGGGCTCGTCCACCCGCTGGGAGGAACGGACGACGAGGATCGGCACGGAGGCGGCGAACTCGGCGAGCCGCGCGCCGGCCAGGGCGCGCTCGGCCACGGTGACCGGCACTCCATCCCGGGCCAGGGCCTCCACCACCCCGTCGTCCGGGGCGGCGGCGAACCCGACGACCGGCGTCTCCTTTCGCTCCGTGCCCATGCGCGCCATTCTAGCGGGGGCACGGTCGCGGTCGAACGCGGCCGGAAGGAGGAGAGGCGTGATGGAACACCCGGACCTCCGCGCGCGGGACGGCATCGACCTGGGTCGTGGTCCCTGCTGGCTCCTGCTCCACCCGTACCCCCTCGACCACCGCACCTGGACCCCACTCGCGCGGCGGCTGGCGGAGAGGTTCCGGGTCGTCGCCCCGGACCTGCCCGGGTTCGGCGCCGGACGGGGGCGGGACGTGCCGTGGCCCCCCGTCGGGCTCCCCGTCGGCTTCCTCGCCCGCCGGGTGGCCGCCTGGCTACGCGACCGCGGGATCCGGCCGGCGGTGGTCGGCGGCCTGTCGATGGGCGGTTACGTCGCCCTGGCCCTCGCGGAGGGATGGCCGGACCTGGTCCCCGCCCTGGTCCTCGCGGGCACGCGGGCCCGGGCGGACGCGGACGAGGAACGGGCCGCGCGTCTCCGGGCGATCGAGGAGCTCGCGGCGGCGGGGGCGGGAGCAGGCGATCTGCTGGTGCGCACGATGGTGCCCCGGCTGCTCGCCCCGGACGCCCCGCGGGAACTCCGGGACCGGGTGGCGGAATGGATCCGCGACACCGCGCCGGCGACGGCGCGGGCGGCCCTCCTCGGCATGGCGTACCGGCCGGATCGCCGGCCGGTGCTCGCCGGTTTCCCCGGCCCGGTGCTCGCCCTCTGCGGCGAGGAC
>JAMOQA010000569.1 GCA_027064265.1 Acidobacteriota bacterium | reverse complement strand
GGTCTCCCAGCCGCCGCGCAGGAGGAGTCCGAGGGCGACGGTCCGGAGGAACCAGCGCGCGTGGCGCTCGCGCACGGGGTCCTGCTTGACCTGGGCCTGGAACTCGAAGAGGGGAATCTCCTTCTTGACGTAGAGGAACGTCTTGAGGAGCTTCGCCGCCGTGCGGATCTCCTTGAAGTGGTGCCGATCCCAGGTCAGCTCGTAGAAGCTCCAGAGGATCTTCTCCGTGCTGCGCTCCGCCTTCTTCGGGTCGCCGGCGTGGATGCGGCCACCCCACGACCCGTCCTTGCGCTGGTTGCGCAACTCCCGCTTCGCCGGGGCCCAGGCGAGGCACTCCTCCTGGAGGCGCGCGACGTGCGGGTCCTCGGTGGTCAGCGAGTGAAGCTCCGTCAGGAGGCGGAACTTGATCGGCGCCGACGCGTTGAGGACGAGCCACTCGCTCGGGTCGGCGCGCATCGGCGATTTCCAGTCAGCCATCCGTCTCTCCTGCCTTTCCTCGGCGGCCCGCTCAGGAGGCCGAGCGGAAGCGCGCGTCCCGGGGGCGGGGGTGCACCTCCGCGATCATGTCGACGAACCGGTCGAACAGCTCCCGGGTGTCGTGGGGGCCGGGAGCCGCCTCCGGGTGGAACTGCACGGTGAAGAGCGGCCACTCGCGATGCGCGAGCCCCTCGACGGTCCCGTCGTAGAGGCTCACGTGGGTGACCTCGAGCTCGGGAGGGAGCGTGTCCGGGTCGACCGCGTAGCCGTGGTTCTGGCTCGTGATCGCCACCCGCCCGGTCCGCAGGTCCTTCACCGGGTGGTTGATGCCCCGGTGTCCGAACTTCAGCTTGTAGGTCCGGGCCCCGAGAGCGCGCGCGACCAGCTGGTGCCCGAGGCAGATTCCGAAGACCGGCACCCTCCCGAGCAGCGCCCGGATCGTGTCGACGATCCCGTCGAGCACCGCCGGGTCCCCCGGCCCGTTCGAGAGGAAGACCCCCTCGGGACGCATCGCCAGGATGTCCGCCGCCGAGGTCGACGCCGGGACGACGGTCACGTCGACCCCGGAGTGGACGAGGAGGCGGAGGATGTTCCGCTTCACCCCGCAGTCCAGGGCGACGACCTTCCATCCCGCGGGCCGTCGGCGGGGGCCCTGCCCTCCCATCAGGGCCGGAAGGCCGTCCCGGAAGACCCACGGGCGGGAGCAGGTGACCCGGGAGACCAGGTCCTGGTCCTCGAGGCGGGGCGCTTCCCGGGCGATGCGGACCGCCTCGTCGACGGAGATCCCGTTCGAGGCGACGACGCCCCGCAGGACACCCCGCGAACGCAGGTGGCGCGTGAGTGCCCGCGTATCGATCCCGGTGATCCCGACGACGCCCGCCCGCCGCAGGCCGGCCTCGAGGCTCCCGGTGGCCCGCCAGGAGGAGCAGATCCGGGACGCGTCCCGGACGACGAAGCCGGAGACCTGGACCCGGTCCGATTCCGGGTCTTCCTCGTTGAGCCCGGTGTTCCCCACGTGGGCGACGGTCAGGGTGACGATCTGGCCCCGGTAGCTCGGGTCGGTCAGGATTTCCTGGTAGCCGGTCATCCCGGTGTTGAAGACGACCTCGCCGGTGACGAGCCCGGTGGCGCCGAGGGCGCGGCCGCGGAAGACCCGGCCGTCCTCGAGGACGAGGATCGCTTCCATGCGGAAAACCCCCTTGCGCCCGGGACGGGGCCGTCCTTGGACGCGGTTCGCGGGTGTCCGGGCACGCCCCGGCACCCCCGCCCGGGGAGCCGGGCGAACGCGCGGCGCATTGTAGGGAAGTTCCGCTTGCGGGGCAACTTGCCGGCCGGCGGGGTCTTCCCGGGTTGACAGGCGCCGGGGCCGCTGCTAGCATCCCGCTTCCGTCGCCGGAAGGTGACGGAAGGCAAGGAGTTCCGTAGGCGCGTAGCTCAGTGGGAGAGCGCTACCTTGACACGGTAGAGGTCGGCGGTTCGATACCGCCCGCGCCTACCAGCCCCAGGTTCCGGCGCCGCGTCCCGCGGGGGGACGGGCGACCGGCTGGGGTTTCGTTTGTTCTCTCCCCGCCGGCCGAGGAGCGACCGTGTCCGAAGATCCCCGCGACGCGAACCCCTCCCTCGAGGTGACCCTGCCCGACGGCCGGACCGTCACCGTCGCCGCCGGCACCCCCGCCATCGAGGTCGCCCGTACCGCCGGCCTTCCCGGCGTCGAGACGGCGATCGCCGCCCGCTTCGACGGCGAGCCCGTCGACCTGGACCGCCCGGTGCGGTCCTCGTGCCACCTCTCCCTCGTCCAGCCCGACGACCCGGACGCCCTCGAGATCCTGCGCCACACCACCGCCCACGTGATGGCCCAGGCGGTCAAGGAGCTGTGGCCGGACGTGAAGATCGCCCAGGGCCCGGCAATCGCCGACGGCTTCTACTACGACTTCCGCCGCGAGGAACCGTTCACCGACGAGGACCTGCCCCGCATCGAGGAGAAGATGCGGGAGATCGTCGCCCGCGACCTGCCGATCCGGCGCCACGAGGTCCCGAAGGACGAGGCGATCCGGATCTTCGAGGAGGAGGACGAGCCCTACAAGCTCCACTTCGTGCGGGAGAAGGGCGGCGAGACCGTCTCGTACTACCAGCAGGGCGACTTCCGCGACTTCTGCCTCGGGCCGCACCTCCCCTCCACCGGCCGGCTCGGGGCGTTCCGCCTGCTCTCGGTCGCCGGCGCCTACTGGCTCGGCTCCGAGAAGAACGAGATGCTCTGGCGGATCTACGGGACCGCCTTCCCCACCGAGGCCCAGCTCGAGGATCACCTCGCCCGCCTCGAGGAGGCGAAGCGGCGCGACCACCGGCGGCTCGGCAAGGAGCTCGACCTCTTCTCCATCCAGGACGCCGCCGGCGGCGGGCTGGTCTTCTGGCACCCGAAGGGAGTGGTCGTCCGCCACGAGATCGAGGGGTTCCTGCGGGAAGAACTGCTCCGCCGCGGGTACGTCTTCGTCGCGACGCCCCACATCGCGAAGGACACCCTGTTCCGCATCTCGGGGCACTACGACTACTACCGCGAGAACATGTACACGCTCCGGACGGCGGACGACGAGGAGTTCGTCGTCAAGCCGATGAACTGCCCGGGGCACGTGATGATCTACCGGTCCGGCCTCAAGTCGTACCGCGACCTGCCGGTCCGGATGGCGGAGTTCGGGACGGTCTACCGCTACGAGCGCTCCGGCACCCTGCACGGCCTCTTCCGGGTGCGCGGCTTCACCCAGGACGACGCCCACATCTTCTGCCGGCCCGACCAGATCGTGGACGAGGTCGACGACTGCCTCGACCTGGTCGACACGGTCTTCCGCACCTTCGGCTTCCGCGAGGCCCGGTACGAGCTCTCGGTGCTCGACCCGGCCCACCCGGAGAAGTACATCGGCGGGCCGGAGGAGTGGGAGGCCGCCGAGGCGGCGCTCGTGCGCGCCCTCGAGGGCCGCGGCCTCTCCTTCGCCCGCTACGAGGGAGAGGCGGCGTTCTACGGGCCGAAGATCGACGTCAAGGTGGTCGACGCCATCGGCCGGCCGTGGCAGCTCTCGACGATCCAGTTCGACTTCAACCTGCCCCGCCGATTCGAGATCACCTACGTCGACGAGGACGGCCAGCGGAAGGTGCCCTACATGGTGCACCGGGCGATCTACGGCTCGATCGAGCGGTTCTTCGGGATCCTGGTCGAGCACTTCGCCGGCGCCTTCCCGCCCTGGCTCGCCCCGGAGCAGGCCCGCATCCTCCCGGTGTCGGACAAGGCGATGGACTACGCCGAGTCGGTCCTCGCCGAGGTCGCGGCCGCGGGCGTGCGGGTCGAGCTCGACCGGCGCCCGGAGAAGCTGGGCGCCAAGATCCGCGACGCCGAGCTCGCGAAGGTGCCGTGGATGCTGATCGTCGGCCCGCGGGACGCGAAGGCGGGCACGGTCTCGCTCCGGGTCCGCCACGAGGGAGACCGGGGGGCGATGCCGATCGCCGAGTTCGTCGACTACGCGCGGAAGAACCTGGCGGAGCGCTCGCTCGAGCCCTGACGGAACGAGCCGGGCCGGTGCGGCAGCCGGCCCGGGAAACGGAGAGCACGATGCCCAAGCTCAAGACCCATCGCGGCGCGGCCAAGCGGTTCCGCGTCACCGCCAACGGGAAGTTCAAGCGCTCGAAGGCGTACAAGAGTCACATCCTGACCAAGAAGGACTCGAAGCGCCGCCGGCACCTCGACACGGACACCTACGCCTCCGAGGCGGACGCGAAGGTGATCCGGCACCTGCTGCCCTACGGGCGCGACTGAGCTTCCTTCCCTCACCGCCGCGGCCGGGGACCTTGCCCGTCCGGCCCGGCGCTCTCCCCCCGCACCCCGGCGGGTGCGCGCGCGAGGAGGTGAACGATGCCGAGAGTCAAACGGGGCACCAAGCGGCGCCAGCGCCGCAAGAAGATCCTGGCCCGGGCGAAGGGCTACTACCTGAGCAAGCACAACTGCTACCGGATCGCGAAGGAGCAGGTCGACCGCTCCCTGGCGTTCGCCTACCGCGACCGCCGGCAGAAGAAGCGCCAGTTCCGCCGGCTCTGGATCCAGCGGATCGGCGCCGCCGCCCGGGAGAACGGGATCTCCTACAGCCGCTTCATCGACGGGCTCAACAAGGCCGGGGTCGAGATCGACCGGAAGATGCTCGCGGACCTCGCCGTCCGGGAGCCGGCGGCCTTCACCGCCCTGGTCGAGAAGGCCCGGGCGGCCCTCGCCTGACGTGGTCTCCCGCCGCGCCGCCCCCGGGGCGCCGCGCGGCGGGATCCCCCCGCACCTGCGCCTCGTGACGGCCCCGGGCCTTGCCGGGGCCGCCGCGGGGGAGGTGTCCGCCCTGCTCCCCGGCGTTCCCGCCCGGGAAGCGGATTCCTCCACCGTCCACGTCGAGCTCCCCGGCGACGACGCCGCGCGCCTCGCCGCAGCGGCCCGCGCGGTCCTCGCCCTGCGGGCCGCGGGGCGGGTGGTCCTCGACCTCGCCCGCGGCGTCCCGGCGGAACCGGGATTCCTCGCGACCGGGGTGCGGGACCTGCCCTGGGAGGACTGGCTCCCCGCCGACGTCCCCTTCGCGGTCCGGGCGACCGGCCGCTCCCCCGCCCTGCGGCACACCGTCCACGTGGCGCGGCTCGTCAAGGACGCGGTCCGGGACCGGTTCCGCGACCGGGGCCGGGCCGCCCCGCCGGTCGACCCGCGCCGCCCGCGCGTCCTGCTCGACGTGGCGATCCGCCGGGGCGCGTGCGCCATCGGCCTCGACCTCGGCGGCGGCAGCCTCCACGCCCGGGCCGGCCGGAGGGACGCCGCCGCCCCCCTCCGCGAGGACGTCGCCGCCGGGCTCGCGCACCTCGCCGGCGCCCGGGCCGACACCCCGCTCCTCGACCCGTTCTGCGGCTCCGGCACGCTCCTCGCCGAGGCGGCCGCCGTCGCCCTCGGGCTCCCCGCGGCCCGCGATCCGCGCGGGCTCGCCGTCGGCGCGCTCCTCCCCTTCCGCGACGCGCCCCTCGCGGAGGTCGCCGAAGAGCTCGCCTCCCGCCGCCCTCCCGGGGATCACGCCCCGATCCTGGGCGCGGATGCCGACCCGTCCCGGGTCGCCGAGGCGCGTGCCCTCCTCGCCCGGGCGGGCCTCGCCGGGCACGTCGAGGTGCGCGAGGCGCCGATCGAGGAGCTGGACCTCGCGGACGAGCTGGTCGCCACGCC
>JAMOQA010000568.1 GCA_027064265.1 Acidobacteriota bacterium | reverse complement strand
GAAGGATCCGGGGCGCGATGCCGCCGGCCACCCAGACTCCCTCCCGGGCCAGCACCTTGAGGGCCAGGTTCCCCGCCTCGGCACCGTACACCGAGCAGAAGAGAGAGAGCGCCGCCACCGCCGCCGGGTCTTCTCCCGCGAGGGCCCGGTGGGTCACCTCCGCCGGGTCGGAGAGGGGTGGGCCGGCGCCGGCAACCCTTTCCCGGTAGAAGGCGTGGAGGGAGACGAGGCCCGGCCCGGAGACGATCCGCTCGTAGGAGACGTGGCCGTGCCGGGCGAGCAGGAACCGGAGCAGGTCGATCTCCTCCTCGTCCCGCGGGCCGAACTCGGTGTGCCCCCCCTCCGAGGCCGACGGGACCAGCGCGTCCCCGTGGCGGAAGAGCGCCGCCTCCCCGAGGCCCGTGCCGGCGGCGATCACCGCCCGGTTCCCCCGGGCCGGCTCCCCCTCCTGGAGCGTCTCCACCCGGTCGGCGGGAACCACCAGCGTGCCGTGGGCGATCGCCTCGAGGTCGTTCAGCAGGGCGACCGCGACGCCGAGTTCCCGGCGAAGCAGCCGGGCATCCACCTCCCAGGGGAGATTCGTCGTCCGGACCCGGCCCTCGAGCACCGGGCCGGGCAGCCCGAACGCGGCCGCCCGGATGCCCCGCTCCACGGCAGGCCGCCGGTCCAGGTACTCCTCGAGGATCGGCTCGAGCCCGGAGTAGCGGGCCGACTCGAAGATGCGGGTCTCCCCGAGGACGAACCCCTCCCCCTCGGCCCGGGCGAGGGCGAGCCGCGCGTGGGTTCCGCCGATGTCGCCGACCAGGAACAAGGCAGCCTCCCGGGACAGGATGGACGAAGACGGACGCTCCCGGCAAGGGGCCGGGGCCGGGCTCTCAAGATCAGGCCCGGGCGGCCGACACGAGGACCGAAGGAGGCCCCATGGAGATCGACGGGACGATCCTCGCCGCCGAGATGGTCGGCGACGCGTTCGCCGCCCGGAACGTGAAGAACGCGACCGAGGCCCAGGTCGCCGTGCTGGACAAGGTCCTCGAGGCGGAACAGCAGGCGGCGGCGGACCTCCTGCGGATGATGGGAATCGGCCAGAACCTCGACGTCCTCGCCTGACCCCTCCCGCGCTCAGGCGCGAACGGCGAGCATCCGCTCGATGGCGTTCCGGGCCCGGGCCGCGACGTCCTTCGGCACCGTGATCTCGACGACGTTCTCCCGGAGCGCGCGCAGCGTGTCCTCGAGGGTGATCTCGTTCATGTGCGGGCAGCGCACCGAGCACATGCGGATCATCTCCTTGTCCCGGTTCTCCGCCGCGATGTTGTCCGCCATCGAGCACTCGGTGAAGAGCATGTACCGCTTCGCCGGGCTCTCCTTCACGTAGCGGGCCATCGCCGTCGTCGAGCCGGCGAAGTCGGCCGCCTCCACGACATCCGGCGGGCACTCCGGGTGGGCGAGGACGATCGCGTCGGGGAACTGCTCGCGGACGCGCCGCACGTCCTCGACCGTGAACTGCTCGTGGACCTCGCAGCGGCCCTTCCAGCCGAGGATCACGTGCTCGAGGGAATCCACCTGGAGGGTCGGCTTCCGGTCCGCCCCGACGGGGTAGAGGATCCGCCGGCCGGTCTCCCGGGCGACGTTCGCCGCCAGGTACTCGTCCGGGAGGAAGATCACGGTGTCGCTGCCGAGGGACTCCACGACCTTCGCCGCGTTGGAGGACGTGCAGCAGACGTCGCACTCGGCCTTCACGTCGGCGTAGGTGTTGATGTAGGTCACGACCGGCACGCCCGGGAACATCTCCCGCAGGAGCCGCACGTCCTCGGCGGTGATGCTCTCGGCCAGGGAACAGCCGGCCTTCTCGGACGGGAGAAGCACCGTCCGGTCCGGGTTCAGGATCTTCGCCGTCTCCGCCATGAACTTCACGCCGCAGAAGACGATCGGGTCCCGGTCGGTGGCGGCGGCCCGGCGCGCGAGCTCCAGGGAGTCACCGGTGACGTCCGGCACGGTGTGGAAGAGCGCCGGCTCCATGTAGTTGTGGCCGAGGATGATCGCGCCCCGTTCCTCCTTGAGGCGCAGGATCTCGTGGACCAGCTCGGCCTTGAGGACGATCTCCGCCTCGGGGACGATCCCCTCGAGCAGGCGGAGCATCTGCTCCCGGATCTCCGCGACGGTACCCGGCCGGATCGGCATCCCTGGCACCTCCTGGCGGGCCGGCCGCCCGGCCCGGCCGGGGGCGTTTCCCGCGGGGAAGTGGGTGAGTTCACCCCCCGCGCCCCGTGTTGTCAAATCGGGCAGAGGATCCTTCAGCCCCGGTTCTTCTCGAGGGCGGCCCGGCAGAACGGGCAGTAACCGTGGACGACGACGGTCACGCCGGTCACCTGGAACCCGTCCGGCAGCTGCTCGGGGATGTCCCCCAGGTCGAAGTCCCGAACCTCGAAGTCGAAGACCCGCTCGCACGCGAGACAGACCGCGTGGGGGTGGTCGGTGGCGTTGGCATCGAACCGGGAACGGGCACCGGGATGGTCCACCTTGATCGCCAGGCCCATCTTGACCAGCGTCTCGAGGACCCGGTAGACCGTCGTGCGCGAGATCCCCGGCAGCCGCCGACTGACGGCGTCGTACAGCTCGTCGGCCGTCGGGTGATCCTTGCGCGACGCCAGCGCCTCGTAGACCGCGCGCCGCTGCACGGTGACCGGGAGGCCCTGCCGGCGGCAGGTCTCCTCGAACCGCTTCATCCTTTCCTGGAGGTCCATCACGGCTTCACCCCCCTCGGGGACTGCACCCATGAACCGGGCGGTACATCTTGCCGGCTGATAATCAACACAATGCTGTTAGTAAGTTACCACAGGTTCCCTCGGTTGCGCCATGCCATCCACCCGGCGGGGATCCCCCGGGAACGGTACGCCCATTTTCCCTTGGCGGCAGGGATCGCTGCCCGTACAACCTAGGGCACGGTAATCCCTGTCCCCCCGTGGAGATCCCGATGAACCGGAACCGCTTTCGTCCGACGCCGGCCCTGCGCCTCGCGCTGGCCCTCCTCAGCCTCTGCCTTCCCGGCGCCGCCCTGGCCGCCTTCGTCCCCCTCGAGGACGGCGCCACCCCCGCGCCGCCCCGGATCACCGCGGACAGCCCCGATCCCTGGCGGATCGAGGGCTCCCTCGCGATCCCGGGGCTCGAGCTGCGGCCGGTCACCGTCGACGGAGAGCCCTTCTCCCTGGTGACCCTGCCCGGCGAGGACCTGGCCGCCGAGGTCGGAAGGCCCCGCCTGCCGGTGATCCGGTTGCTCGCCCCCGTCCCCCGGGGCGCGACGCTGTCCCTCGACGTGGACCCGGGACCGACCCGGGAGGTGTTCCCCGCCGCCCTGGGCCTCCCGCACCGGCCGGTGCCCGTCCAGCCCCCGGTGCCCAAGTTGCCCGATGCGGAGCAGGATCGCCCCCTCGTCCTCGACGAGGCCGTGTACGGGAGCGACACCCCGTGGCCCGCCGGAGCCGGCCGGATCGTTTCCCGGGCCGTGGTCCGCGGGCGGGAGATCGCGCTGATCGAGCTCCACCCCGTCCGCTGGGACCCGGCCAGTGGCGCCCTCCTCGTCCACCCGGAGATGCGCTTCGTGCTCCGGGCGAAGGGTGGCGACCCCTGCCCGCCCGCCCGGAACGACTCCCCGGTCTTCGAACGGGCCTTCTTCGGCGACCTGCTGCTGCGGGAGGCCCCGCCGCCCCCCGCCTGCTCCCCCGCCACGGAGGCGGCCGACGGCGGGCGGGCCGAGCCGGGCCACGGCAGCACCGGCGGCGCCGAGGGAATGCTCGTGATCGTCCACGACGACTTCGCCGCGGCGATCGATCCCTTCGTCGACTGGAAGCGGCGCACCGGCTGGAAGGTCGAGGTCGTCAGGCTCTCCGAGATCGGCTCGAACCCCTCGGACCAGGACGTCAAGGACGTGATCCAGGATCGCTACGACACCTGGACCGACCCGCCCCTCGGGTACGTCCTGGTGGTCGGGGACACCGACTTCACGCCGATCCACTGGGGCAACGGCGGCGGCCACTCCCAGGTGACCGACAACTGGTACGCCTGTCTCGACGGCGACGACTACCTGCCGGACGTCGAGATCGCCCGGATCTCGACGCGAAGCGCCCAGGAGACCGAGGACGTCGTCGACAAGCTGCTCACCTACGAGAAGGCGACCTTCGCCGGCGAGACCTGGGTCAAGCGGGCCGGGTTCATCGGCACGTCCGACTCCGGGCACATCTCCCTGATCGAGGGGACCCACGACTGGTGCATCGACACCTTCTACACGCCCAACGACTACGAGGAGACCTCCTGGTCCCACGGCAAGGAGTCGTGCGACCGGCACTACCACACCTACGACGCCGACACCTCGGAGATCGCGGCCTCCATCGACGAGGGCCGCTCGGTGGTCAACTACTCCGGCCACGGCAGCGAGACGAGCTGGCAGGGACCGACCAGCCACGGCGGGTACGACCAGGCCGACGTGCGCAACAACACGAACGACGGGATGTACCCGTTCGTCATCTCGAACGCGTGCGTCACCGGCACGCTCAACCGGGACGAGTGCTTCGGCGAGACCTGGCAGAAGGTTCCGCACAAGGGGGCGATCGGCTTCCTCGGGGCCTCGAACAGCTCGTACTGGGACGAGGACGACTACTTCCAGCGCCGCCTGCACACCCACATCTTCCCGATGGACGACACCCCCGCCCTCGGGACGATCGTCCGCCGGGCGAAGATGGACCTCTACGACCACTACGGGAACACCGGCACGGTCCAGTACTACTTCGAGATGTACAACCTGCTCTCGGAACCCTCGGTCTCCCTGTGGACGCGGCGCCCGCGCGACCTGGACGTCCAGCACGACAGCGAGGTGCCGACCGGCGCCGAGGAGTTCACCGTCACGGTGAAGCGCGACGGCCAGCCGGTGGAGGGCGAGCTGGTCGCGGTGCGCAAGCAGGACGAGGGGATCTTCGCCGCCGGCTACACCGACGCCGACGGGGTCTGTGTCCTGCCGCTCGACCCGCCCCCCCAGGAGCCGGGCCCGATGGAGGTCACCGTGACCGGGCACGACGACCGGCCGTACCTCGGCAGCACCGACGTCGTCCCGATGGACGGCCCGTGGCTCGTCCTCGACGCCGTCGACGTGGACGACTCCGCGGCCGGGTGTGATGCCGACGGCATCGCCGACATCGGCGAGGACGCCCTCTTCCTGCTGACGATCCGCAACAGGGGGTCCGAGCCGGCGACGAACGTCCGGGTGACGCTCTCGTCCTCCGCCGACGTGGCCGTCCTCGACAACCCTGCCGAGATCGGCACGATTCCGCCGGACGAGACGGCGGTCGCCACCCTGACGGTGCGGGTCGGCGCCGGCGTCGGGTGCATGGAGGAAGCCGGGTTCACCGCCACCCTCTCCTGCGACGGGGCGGACGACCGGGACCAGCAGTTCGACCGGATGCTCGAGGCGGACGAGCGGGACGACCACCACTTCGAGGACGTCGAGCACGGCGGGGGCGAGCCGGCCGGCTGGTCCCACGAGGCGCTCCAGGGCACGGACGACTGGGCGGTCACGACGTCCGACAACCACACGGCGGGCGGCGCGTACGCCTGGCACGCCTCGGACAGCGCCCTCCAGAAGGACGTCGTCCTGCTGACCGACGTCCTCCACCCGGACGGCGCCGCCACCTTCGGGTTCTGGCAGCGGTACGAGCTCACCGTCGGGAAGTCGGCCGCGACCATCGAGATCACCACCGACGGCGGCGCCACCTGGACCGACCTCGGGCCG
>JAMOQA010000567.1 GCA_027064265.1 Acidobacteriota bacterium | reverse complement strand
GTCGTATTCCCTCACGATCACGTTCGAGACGGGGACGGACATCGACCAGGCGGCGGTGCTGGTCCAGAACCGGGTCAGCGTCGCAGTGCCGAAGCTGCCGCCGGAGGCGGCGCGCCTCGGCGTCACCACGCGCAAGCAGAGCACCGACGTGGTGATGCTCCTCGCGCTGCTCTCCGACGACGAGGCGAAGGACGACCTGTTCCTCGCGAACTACGCCGCGCTGCGGGTGCGGGACGAGCTGGCCCGGGTACCGGGCGTCGGAGACGTCGCCCTCCTCGGGGCCGGCGACTACTCGATGCGGATCTGGCTCGATCCGGACGCGATGGAGGCCCACCGGGTGACCACCTCGGACGTCCGCCGGGCCCTCCTCGAGCAGAACGTCCAGGTGGCCGCGGGCAAGGTCGGGGCGCCCCCCTCCCCGCCGGGGACCGCCTTCGAGTACACCGTCCGCGTCGAGGGACGCCTCGCCGACGCGGAGCAGTTCCGGCGGATCATCATCCGCCAGGGGGAGGGGGGGAGCGCCCTCCGGCTCGGTGACGTCGCCCGCATCGAGGTCGGCAGCCGGGACTACTCGGTGGTCAGCCGCTACGACGGGCGGCCCGCCGCCGTGCTCCTCGTCTACCAGCTCCCCGGGGCGAACGCCCTCGACGTGGCCGCCGCGGTCCGGCAGCGGATGGACGAGCTGGCGGAAGGGTTCCCGGAAGGGGTCCGCTACGAGGTCGGTCTCGACACGACGGAGTTCATCTCGGCCTCGATCCACGAGGTGGTGATCACCCTCCTCGTCGCGATCGTGCTGGTCGTGCTGACGATCTGGCTCTTCCTGCAGGACTGGCGGGCGACGGTGATCCCGGCGGTGGCGATCCCGGTGTCCCTCGTCGGCACGTTCGTGATCATGGCCGCCCTCGGTTTCACCGTGAACATGATCACCCTCTTCGGCCTCGTGCTGGCGATCGGCATCGTCGTCGACGACGCCATCGTGGTCGTCGAGAACACCGACCGGAACATCCAGGAGAAGGGGCTCGCGCCGCGGGAGGCGGCGATCGCCGCGATGGAGGAGGTCGCCGGCGCGGTGGTCGCGACCACCCTCGTGCTGCTCGCGGTGTTCGTGCCGACCGCCTTCATGGGGGGCATCACCGGGGGCATCTTCCGCCAGTTCGCCCTGACGATCTCCGGGGCGACCGTCATCTCGTCGGTCAACGCCCTCACCCTGAGCCCGGCGCTCTCCGGCGTGCTGCTGCGGCGGAGGAGCGGCAGGCCGTGGGCGCCCTTCCGGGCGTTCAACCGGGCGTTCGACGCGGCCTCGTCCGGGTACCTTGCGGTGGTTCGCGGGATCCTGCGCCGCACCGTGCTCTCCCTCGCCGTCGCCGCGGGGCTCGCAGTCCTCGCGGTCTGGGGCCTCGGCCGGCTCCCCTCGGGCTTCCTGCCGGAGGACGACTCGGGCTACCTCTTCGCGACGGCGCAGCTCCCGGACGCGGCCACCGTCGACCGGACCTACGAGGTCACCCAGGACCTGGCGAAGGAGATCCGGGCGATCCCGGGCGTCCGGGCCTGCGTGGGGGTCACCGGCTACTCCCTGCTCGACGGGGCGAAGCAGCCCAACGCGGCGACGTTCTGGATCTCCCTCGAGTCGTTCGACGACCGTGGCGGGGCCGAGGGCCAGGACCTCGACTCGATCCTCGCCCGGATGCAGGCCGTCCTCGCCGGGGAGAACCGGGCGAGCGGAGCCGCCTTCGTGCCCCCCTCGATCCCGGGGCTCGGCGCCTCGGGCGGGTTCGAGATGCGGGTCCTGGCGAAGGGAGGGCAGCCGCCGGGGATGCTCGAGGAGATCACCCGCGCCCTGGTCGAGGAGGCCTCCGGCCAGTCGAACCTCGCGGGGGTCTACACCACGTTCCGGGCGAACAGTCCCCAGGTGCTGGTCGACGTTGACCGGGACGCGGCCAAGGGCCTCGGGGTTCCCCTCGA
This sequence comes from Acidobacteriota bacterium, assembly GCA_027064265.1. Classification (GTDB taxonomy): domain Bacteria; phylum Acidobacteriota; class Polarisedimenticolia; order J045; family J045; genus JAMOQA01. Next base: position 3,818 of record JAMOQA010000567.1, on the reverse strand, counting down.
CGAGATCTTCGGCACCCTCGGCGCGTACCTCGGCGGGGCGTACGTCAACGACTTCACCCGGTTCGGCCGCAGCTACCAGGTGAAGATCCAGGCGGAAGGGGACGCCCGCGCCTTCGCCGACCAGGTGCCGCGCATCCGCGTGCGCAACATCCACGGCAAGATGGTCCCCCTCGGCTCGGTCGCCACCGTGCGCCGGACGTTCGGCCCGCAGGTGCTCGGGCGGTTCAACATGTACCCGGCGGCCCTGGTCAGCGGCAGCGCGGCGCCCGGCGTCTCGTCGGGGCAGGCCCTCGACGTGATGGAGGAGACCGCCGCCCAGGTGCTGCCGCCAGGCTTCGGCTTCGCGTGGAGCGGGCTGTCGTTCCAGGAGCGGGCGGCCGGGGGCGTCGGCGGGATCTTCCTCATCGCGATCGTCTTCGTCTACCTGTTCCTCGCCGCCCAGTACGAGAGCTGGACGGTTCCCCTCGCGGTGATCCTGGTCGTCCCGGTCTCCCTCCTGGGGACCGTCGCCTTCGTCGCCGCCCGGCGGATGGACCTGAACGTCTACACCCAGATCGGGATCGTGCTGCTCGTCGCCCTCGCGGCGAAGAACGCGATCCTGATCGTCGAGTTCGCGATGGAGGAGCACCGCGCCGGGAAGTCCCCGAGGGACGCGGCCTTCTCCGCCGCCCGGCTCCGCTTCCGGCCGATCCTGATGACGTCGCTGTCGTTCGTCCTCGGGACGTTCCCCCTGGTGATCGCCAGCGGCGCGGGGGCGGCGGGGCGCCAGGCGCTCGGGACCGCGGTCTTCGGCGGCATGATCGCCGCGACGGTGATGTCGACCCTGCTCGTCCCGCTCTTCTACGCCGTGATCGAGAACCTCACCGGTGGCGGCCGGCGGTCCGGCGGGGAGAGCCCGCGCAGCGCGTGAGGCCGGCCGTTCAGGGCGCGTTCCCCGGGGGAGCGTCCTTGCGTTCCTTGCGGCGGCCGAGGAGGACCTGGCGCTCGAGGAAGGCGCGCTGCTGGGCGTAGAACGAGCGCAGGAACAGGAGACGGTCGCGGGGCGGGATCGCGGTCGGCCAGCCGATCCTGCGGCGGATCGTCTCGCAGACCTTCTCGACGACCCGCGGGTCGAGACCGTGCTCCTCCCGCCGGAGCAGGTCCTCGAGGACCTGGAGCTCGTGGATGCCGTAGACCGAGAGGTGGGCCGGGAGGAACCGGAACGGGACGTGACCGGTTTCCTCCCCTTCCGCGGCCAGCTCCGCCGGCAGCTCCGCCCGGGGAGACCGGACGACGGCGGTCCCGGCCAGCAGGTCTCCCACCCGGGCGTGCCGCCGCTGGAAGAGCGGGAGCAGGCCGAAGAGGAACATCCACGCGGCCGCCGCGAGGCGCAGCGGCCCGGGGGTCCCCGGGGCGAACAGGGACGCGCCGGAGAGGGCGGCGAGAGGCAGGGACAGTTCCGCCTCCCGCGACAGGTTGCGGGCGAGCGCGGCCGCCGGGGTGAGGGGCGTGCCGTCCGCCATCACGACCCGGAGGTCGAGCAGGCGCTTGCCCGGGGTCTGCCCCTGGTGGGCCAGCTCGAAGCCGGGGAACCAGGCGACCCGCAGGAGCCAGGCGAGGGGAACCAGGACGCCCGTGGCGATCCCCTCCGGGAGGTGCGCCATCGCGGCCGCCGCGTTGCCGAGCACGAGGAGGGGAACCGACAGCAGGAGCACGAAGAACGTGTCGAGGACGAAGGCGAGGAACCGGGTCCACGGCGAAGCGAGGGGCAGCGCCAGGGTGACCTGCTCCGGCGTCACCACCTCGAGGACGCGGACCCGCTCAGCCATCGTCCCGCTCCCGGCCCGCGAGGGCGAAGAAGACGAGCCAGCCGGCCGCGGCGAGGCCGCCGATCGTGGCCCGGGCGGCGGGGTTCGTGACGAGCTGCCGGGCGAACCCCTCGAGGAGCGCCGCGACGAGGAACATCGCCCCGGCACCGAGGACCACCGCGGCGGCCTCCCGCCCCGCGCGGGCGAGCCGGTCCCGGCGGCGCAGGCGCCCCGGGGCGAGCCACGCCCGGGCGAGGGAGAGGCCCGCCGCGCCGCACAGCAGGACCGCGAGGATCTCCGTCGTCCCGTGGATCGCCACCCAGGCGAGGAGTTCCCCGAGCAGGCCGCGGTCCGCGTGGAGCCCGCCGAAGGCGCCGAGGATCATCCCGTTGGCGAGCAGGACCAGGAGGGTCGGCACCCCCCCGGCGAACCCCACGGCGAAGGCGAGGAGCCCGACCCGGGCGTTCCGCTGGAAGAGGACCCCGGCGAGGAGGGCGAGGCCCCCCGGCTCCCGGGAGCCCTCCCGGAGGACCGCCCGCAGCTCCTCGGTCGTCGCGTCGGGCCCGCGGCCCGCGGCCAGGTCCGGCGGGACGATGGCGTGGAAGGTCGCCGGGTCGTGATGGACGAGGCCCCAGCCGGCGGCGACCCCGGCGGCGAAGACCGCCGCCGCCAGCGCCAGCTCCCACGCAAGGGCCCGCACCCGCGCGGGGAACCGGCGGGCGAGCAGCCGGGCCGCCGCCCGCCCGAGGGTCTCCGTGGGGCCGTGGACGATCGCCCAGGCCCGGGCCGCCAGGCTCTCGAGCCAGGCGACGAGACCCCGGTCGAGAACGGTGGCGCGGGCGACCGAGACGGACGAGAGCACGGCCCGGTAGAGGAAGACCAGGCGCCGGATCTCCTCCCCGGCGAGGGCCCGCAGCCCGTGGCGCTCGACCCGGGCGACCAGGTTGTCGAGCTCCAGCCAGGCGTCGATCCGTTCCCGGCGGAACTGCACCGACCGCGGCAGGTACTCCCGCATCAGACCGCCTCCCGGCGCTTCAATTCCAGGTAGCGCCGGACGACCGCGGGGGCCGCCGTGCCCGCCGGCGCCTCGACGGTCGCCACCCCGAGGCGGCCGAGCTCGAGGAGCACCCGGCGACGCTCCCGCGCGAGCTCGCCGGCGACCAGGGCGCGATGCAGATCTTCGCGAGTGCGGGGCGGGACCAGCGCGAGCTCTCCCGGTTCCTGGTCGGCCAGGGTGACGAACAGGACGACGTGCCGGCCGGCCACCCGGCGCAGGTTCTCGACCATCAGCGCCGCCGTCGTCGTGTCGACGAAGTCCGAGAAGACGACGACCAGGGAGCGGCGGCGGAGGTGCATCAGCAGGGTCGTCAGGGAGAGGGTGAAGTTCGTCTCCTCCGTCGTGTACTCGAGCCCGGCGGCCAGGTGCCGGATCGCCCCGAGGGCCGTCTTCCCGCCCCGGGGCGGGAGCCAGGCCCGGGGGCGCGCGTCGAAGGCGTAGAGGCCGATCCGGTCGCCCGCCCCGACCGCCACCGACGCGAGGAGCAGGGTGGCGTGGATCGCGTGGTCCAGCCGGGGCACCCCGGCCACCGGCTCCGCCATCAGGCGGCCGGTGTCGATCGCCAGGACCACCTGCCGGCTCCGCTCCGCCCGGTAGTCCCGGCTGAGGAGCCGGCGGTGCCGGGCGGAGGCCTTCCAGTCGATCGACCGGGGGTCCCGCCCGGGGACGAACTCGACCACCTGGTGGAACTCGGTCCCTTCCCCGGCGTACCGCTCCACCCGGGTACCCGCCCGCTCGTCCCGCTCCCCGAGGAACGGCAGGGCGGCCGAGCGGACGAGGGCAAGGTCGGGATGCACGTCCACCTCCGCCCCGACCGGCTCCCGGAGGACGCGCCGGACGAGCCCCAGCGGGCCGGTCCAGCGGACCCAGGCGGCATCCACCCGGACCCGTCCCCGCCTCCGGGGCCGGAGCTCCAGCGTGCACGCCCCTTCCACGAGGGGGACGGGTGGCGGCGGGTCGGCCGGCCCGGTGAC
>JAMOQA010000566.1 GCA_027064265.1 Acidobacteriota bacterium | reverse complement strand
CGGCCGCCTCGCGACGACGTCGCGCTCAAGCAGGGCGGCCTGTGAGCCGCAAGGAGGGCCCCGCTTCCGGCTTGGGCGGGCCGGAGGCCCGACCAAACGGATTGCCGGACGCTCCGGTGGAGCGTCCGGCCGCGGGAAGAGGGCCCTGCGACCGCCGATGGTCGAGCCGGCGAGACAGCCGGAGGCCGGACCCGGCCCCCGGTCCGTCCGGCACGGCGATCGCAGGACCCGCGCCGTGCGCCGCGGGACACGCGGTCTACTTCTTGCTGTAGTCGTAGAAGCCGCGGCCGGTCTTGCGCCCGAGCCAGCCGGCGTCGACGTACTTGACCAGCAGCGGGCAGGGCCGGTACTTCGGGTCGCCGAGCCCCTCGTGGAGCACCCGCATGATCGCGAGGCAGGTGTCGAGGCCGATGAAGTCGGCGAGGGTCAGCGGACCCATCGGGTGGTTCATGCCGAGCTTCATCACGGTGTCGACCTCCTCGATCCCGGCGACACCCTCGTAGACCGCGTAGATCGCCTCGTTGATCAGGGGCATCAGCACCCGGTTCGAGACGAAGCCCGGGAAGTCGTTGACCTCGACCGGGGTCTTCCCCAGCTTCTCGGCCAGCTCCTTGACCATCGCGTAGGTCTCGTCGGTGGTGGCGAGGCCGCGGATGATCTCGACCAGCTTCATCACCGGGACCGGGTTCATGAAGTGCATCCCGATGAACCGCTCGGGGCGCTTCGTCAGCGAGGCGAGCTTGGTGATCGGCAGCGAGGACGTGTTGGTCGCCAGGACGATCTCGTCCCGGGTGACCCGGTCGAGCTCGCCGAAGACCTTCTTCTTGACCTCGAAGTTCTCGGTCACCGCCTCGACGACGAAGTCGGCCCCGGCCATGTCCTCGAGGCTGGTCGTCGTCTTCACCCGCGCGAGGACCTCCTGCTTCTCCTCGGCGGTCATCCGTCCCTTGTCGACGCCCCGCTGGAGGTTCTTGTCGATCGTCTGGAGGCCCCGCTGGACCAGCTCGTCGGTGACGTCGTGCAGGATCACCTGGTAGCCCGACTGGGCGAAGACGTGGGCGATCCCGTTCCCCATCTGGCCGGCGCCCACGACGCCGACGGTCTTCACGTCGCTCGCGTTCATCGTTCGTCCCTCCATGGAAGCGGGGCCACCTCGCCCCGTCCCGTCTTCCTGGTCGTTCCCTTCTTGCCGCACCCGCCGGCCGTCGCCCGGAAGGCGACGAAGGGAGAGGGCGAGCCACAGGATGAACAGCCACGCCCCCGCCCGGGAACCGCCCGGCAGCACCTTCACCGTGCCGACGGCGAGCAGGCAGGCCACCCCCGCCCCGACCGGGTCCACCCCGCCCCCGAGGGCCCACGCCGCGAGGGCGATCGACCCGGCCACGGAGAGCACCGAGAGGCCCCAGCGGACGATCCGGCAGGTGTCCCGCCGGGGCGGCACCGGGCCCGGTCCGGGGAGGATCTCCGCCACCGCCTCAGTCCCGCTCGATCGCCATCGCGACGCCGTTCCCGCCGCCGAGGCAGAGGGTGACGATGCCGCGCTTCGCGCCGCGGTCCTTCATCGCGTAGAGCAGGCTGGTCAGGCACCGCGCCCCGGAGGCGCCGATCGGGTGCCCGAGGGCCACGCCGCCGCCGTGGACGTTGTGCTTCTCCTCCGGGATCTCCAGCACCTTCGCCAGGGCCACCTGCTGGACCGCGAACGCCTCGTTGATCTCGAAGAGATCGACGTCGTCCATCGACCAGCCGGTCTTCTCGAGGAGCATCCGGATCGCCGGCTCCGGGGTCATCAGGACCATCTCCGGGGCGAGGCCGGCGGTGACCGACGCGACGACCCGCCCGAGCACCGGCAGGCCCTTCTCCTTCGCGAAGGACTCCGCGGCGAGCACGACGGCGGCGGCGCCGTCGTTGAGCGTCGAGGAGTTGCCGGCGGTGACGACGCCGTCCTTCTTGAAGGCCGGGCGGAGCTTCGCCAGCTTCTCGAGGGTGGTGCCGGGACGCGGGCCCTCGTCCCGGTCGACGACCACCGGGTCCCCCTTGCGCTGGGGGATCTCCACCGGCACGACCTCTTCCTTGAACTTGCCCGCCTCCCAGGCGGCGAGGGCCTTCTCGTGGGAGCGGACGGCCCAGCGGTCCATCTCCTCCCGGGAGACGCCGTACTTCTCGGCGACCAGCTCGGCGGTCTCGCCCATGTGGACGTCGTTGTAGACGTCCCACAGGCCGTCGTGGATCATCCCGTCGACCAGCTTCCGGTGGCCGAACTTGAACCCCTCCCGGGCGTCGAAGACGTAGTACGGGGTGCGGGACATCGACTCCATCCCGAGGGCGAGGGCGACCCTGACGTCGCCGCAGCGGATCGCCTGGTCGGCGATCATCGCGGCCTTCAGGGACGACCCGCAGACCTTGTTGATCGTGACCGCGGCGACGGTCTCCGGCAGCCCGCCGAAGAGGGCCGCCTGCCGGGCCGGGTTCTGTCCCTGGCCGCCCTGGAGCACCATCCCGCCGAGCACCTCGTCCACGTCCCCGGGCTCGATCCCCGCCCGGCGGACGGCTTCCTTGACCACGTGGGCCCCCAGCTTCGTCGCCGGGATCGAGGCGAGCCCACCGAGGTACCTGCCGATCGGGGTCCTGCACGCGCTGACGATGACCGTTCTCTCCATGACCTTCCCCTCCCGGCGGTCCCGGGACCGCCGGCGCGACGGGCCGCTCCCGCCGCAGGCGAACGCGAGGCGCACGTCCACCCGCCGGGACCGGCGCGGCTTACGGATGCGTCAACCGGAACCGGGAGTATACCGCGCGGCGCCGGAAAGAAGATGGGGGCCGGGTTCGGGGGCTCGCGCCCCGTCCCCCGGCCCCCGGCCGGTCGGGTTGGTCCTTGCGCCCGGCGGCGGCGTCGCGGTCCCGGTGAGCCCGCGGCGGGCCGCCAGGCCTCGCTCGGCAGGTCCTCAGGCAGCGCCCGCCTCCTCGGCGACCGGGCGGCTGACCGCGAAGGTCAGCTCGCCGTCGCCCCGGTCGACGGTGACCGCGTCCCCCTCGCGGACCTCGCCGGCGACGATCTTCCGCGCCAGCGGCGTCTCGAGGTAGCGCTGGATCGCCCGCTTGAGGGGCCGGGCGCCCCACACCGGGTCGTAGCCCACCTCGGCGAGCCAGTCCTCCGCCTCGGGGGTCAGCAGGATCGTGATCCGCTGCTCCTCGAGCCGGTCCTGGAGCCGGCGCACCTGGAGCCGGACGATCTGCCGCAGGTCGTCCCGGGTCAGCGGCCGGAAGACCACGGTCTCGTCGATCCGGTTGAGGAACTCCGGCCGGAACTGCTGCCGCAGCAGCTGGAGCACGTCGTCCCGCACCCGGGCGAACTCGTCCTCGCCGTAGCCCTCGCGGGAGAGCCGCTCGAGGATCAGCTGGCTGCCGACGTTCGACGTCATGATCAGGATCGTGTTCTTGAAGTTCACGGTCCTGCCGTGGCTGTCGGTCAGCCGGCCGTCGTCCAGCACCTGGAGGAGGACGTTGAACACCTCCGGGTGGGCCTTCTCGATCTCGTCGAACAGGATCACCGAGTAGGGCCGGCGGCGGACCGCCTCGGTCAGCTGGCCGCCCTCCTCGTAGCCGACGTAGCCGGGAGGCGCCCCGATCAGCCGGGCGACGGTGTGCCGCTCCTGGTACTCCGACATGTCGATGCGGATCATCGCCCGCTCGTCGTCGAAGAGCGCCTCGGCGAGGGCCCGGGCCAGCTCGGTCTTCCCCACGCCGGTCGGCCCGAGGAAGAGGAACGAGCCGATCGGGCGGTTCGGGTCCGAGAGCCCGGCCCGCGCGCGGACGACGGCGTCGGCCACCGCCCGGACGGCCTCGTCCTGGCCGACGACCCGCTCGTGCAGGTGGTCGGCGAGGTGGAGGAGCTTCTCCTTCTCGGAGGCCATCAGGCGGCTGACCGGGATCCCGGTCCACCGGGAGACGATCTCCGCGATGTCCTCCGGGGTGACCTCCTCCCGGACGAGGTGCGGCCGCTGCTCGTCCCCGAGGGCGGCCTCCGCCTCGGCGAGCTGCTTCTCCAGCTCGGGCAGGCGCCCGTACTTCAGCTCCGCCGCCTTCTGCAGGTCGGCGTTCCGCTCCGCCTCCTCGATCTCGAGGCGGACCTGCTCGATCTGCTCCTTGAGGTCGGCGATCCGCTGGTAGGCGGCCTTCTCCTCCTCCCACTGGGCGCGGAGGGCGTCGTACTCCGCCTGGAGGTCGGCCAGCTCCTTCTCGATCTTCTCGAGACGCTCCTTCGAGGCCTTGTCCTTCTCCTTGCGCAGCGCCTCCCGCTCGATCTCGAGCTGCATGATCTTCCGGTGCAGCTCGTCGAGCTCCGCCGGCATCGACTCCATCTCGGTCTTCAGCTTGGCCGCCGCCTCGTCGACCAGGTCGATCGCCTTGTCCGGCAGGAACCGGTCGGCGATGTACCGGTCGGAGAGAACCGCCGCGGCGACCAGGGCCGCGTCCTGGATCCGCACCCGGTGGTGGACCTCGTAGCGCTCCTTGAGGCCCCGCAGGATCGAGATCGTGTCCTCCACCGACGGCGGCTGGACCATCACCGGCTGGAACCGGCGCTCGAGGGCCGGGTCCTTCTCGATGTGCTTGCGGTACTCGTCGAGGGTGGTCGCCCCGATGCAGTGGAGTTCGCCGCGGGCGAGCATCGGCTTGAGCAGGTTGGCGGCGTCCATCGCCCCCTCGGCCTTGCCCGCGCCGACGACGGTGTGGATCTCGTCGATGAAGAGGATGATCTGGCCCTCGGCGTCGACGACCTCCTTGAGCACCGCCTTGAGCCGCTCCTCGAACTCGCCACGGAACTTGGCCCCGGCGAGGAGGGCGCCCATGTCGAGCTGGACGACCCGCCGGTCCTTGAGGCTCTCCGGCACGTCACCGGCGGCGATCCGCCGGGCGAGCCCCTCGACGATGGCGGTCTTCCCGACCCCCGGCTCGCCGATCAGCACCGGGTTGTTCTTCGTCCGGCGCGAGAGCACCTCGATCACCCGGCGGATCTCCTCGTCCCGGCCGATCACCGGGTCGAGCTTGCCGCGGCGGGCGAGCTCGGTGAGGTCCCGCCCGAACTTCTCGAGGGCCTGGTAGGTGCTCTCCGGGTCGCGGCTGGTGACCCGCTGGCTCCCGCGGAGCTGGCGCAGCCCGGCGAGGATGCCGTCCCGGGTCGCGCCCGCGGCGGAGAGGAGCTGCCACGCGTCGACGCCGGTCCGCTCCATCGCCAGGAGGAAGTGCTCGACGGAGACGTACTCGTCCCCGAGCTGCTTCGCCTCGTCCTCCGCCGCGAGCAGCACCCGCTGCAGCCGCGGACCGATCCCGACCTGCTGGTTCTGCGCCCCGGGCCCGGTCACCGCGGGGAGCTTCGCCAGCTCCTCCTCGAGCCGCGCGGTCAGCGCGGCGACGTCCACGCCGGCGGCGCGGAGCAGCGGCGGCACGAACCCGCCCTCCTGGGCGAGGAGCGCCCGCAGCAGGTGGTGGTCCTCGATCACCTGGTGGTTCCGGCGCAGGGCTTCCTTCTGCGCCTCCTGCACGGCCTCGGCGGCCTTTTCCGTCAGCTTGTCCCAGTTCATCTCGTCACCTCTCGTGGCCCGGCTGGCCGGAGAGCGCCGCGAGGCGCTCCCAGAGTTCCTTCTCTTCCGGCGTCGGGTGCCGCGGCACGGAGAGCCGCACCGTCGCGATCAGGTCGCCGCGGGTCCCGTCCTTGCGCGGGAGGCCCTTCCCGCGCACCCGGAGCTTCTGCCCGCCCTGGGTGCCGGGAGCGACCCGGATCGCCACCGGTCCCTCGGGGGTCTC
>JAMOQA010000565.1 GCA_027064265.1 Acidobacteriota bacterium | reverse complement strand
CGGAAGGTTGCCGAGGGACGGTTCGTCGTCCTCGTGGAGGTGCCTCCCCCCCGGGGCTGGCAGGCGGAACGGGTCCTCTCCCACCTGCGCAGGCTCGACGAGCTGGGTGTCGACGGCGTGCTCGTCCCGGACGATCCGCGCGCGATGGTGCGCATGAGCCCCCTCGCGCTCGCCCGGCTCGTCGCGGAACGGGCCGCCGCCGAGGGGCTGTCCCTCGAACCGGCCCTCCAGTACTCGTGCCGGGACCGGAACCTCCTCGGGATGCAGTCCGACCTGCTCGGGGCCCATGCCCTCGGGATCCGGAACCTGGTCCTGGTCACCGGGCAGGTTCCCCGGCCCGGGGAGGCTCCCTGGGCGACTCCCGTGTTCGACGTGGACGCGATCGGCCTCGTCAACGTGGTCCACCGGCTGAACCACGGGCTCGACGTGGGCGACACGCCGATCGGCGCGCCGACCGCGTTCTTCCCCGGCGTCCAGGTCACGCCGGCGGGCACCGCGGAGTCGATCGAGGCGGAAGTGCGCCGCTTCGAGTGGAAGGTCGACGCGGGAGCCGCGTTCGCGGTCACGGTGCCCGTCTTCGACGCCGCCTCCCTCGGGGCGTTCCTCGAACGGGTCGCCCACGTTCGGATCCCGGTCCTCGCCGAGATCCGCCCGCCGCGGGACCTCCGGGAAGCGGAGTTCCTCGCCGCCGAGGTGCCCGGCGTGGAGGTCCCGGCCTGGGTCCTCGAGCGAATGGAGCGGGTGAACGGCCCGGAAGAGGCGACGACGGCCCGGCTCGAGATCGCCCGGCGCGTCCTCGAGGAGATCGCGCCCCTGGTGGAAGGCATCGCCTGGGCAGGCCCCCTCGAGGGGGCGACGGTGGTTCTCGCGGACGTCACCGGGGGGCCGGTCCCGGTGCGGCGGGAGTTCCCCGGCCACCCCGGGATCATGGGGGGCAGCGAGGGTCGCCGCTGGGAGACGTGACCGTCCCCCGGGGAGGTCACCCGGGCGCAATCCCTCTTTCCGGGTCGGCGCAAGTCGTTGCGTTCCAGGGAACAGTCACGTTGCGGCGGACTGGCATCCCCCTTGCTCTGGAATGGGCAGGAAGGAGGTACCGATGCGAAGCCGCCATGCTGCCGTCCTGGTCCTGTTCCTCGTCCTCGCCGCCGCTCCGGCCGTGCTCGCGGGGGTGCCCCGGCACTATCCCCGGGGGCGCCATTCCGCCCCGGACACGGCGAACCAGGTGCGGTTCCGGGTCGGGGAGTTCCGGCCGGACGGCGACTCCCGGTTCTGGGACGAGACGTTCGACGCGTTCACGGGTTCGGCCTCCGGCCTGGACGACACGCTCTTCGGGCTGGACTGGCGCCATCGGATCGGGGACACCGCCCTCGACGTGGAGGTGTCCCTCGCGACGTACGACGGCAAGACCACCGTCGCCTACCGCGACTACCTGGACGCCAGCGGGTACGAGATTCGTCACCTGGAGCAGCTGGAACTGGAGCCGCTGACCGTTGCCGTCGTCGCGTACCCGTTCGGCCGGGACCGGGCGATCCGCCCGTACGTCGGCGCCGGGGCAGGGTTCTACTGGTGGCGCTACCGGGAGCGCGGCGACTTCATCGACTTCTCCGTCGATCCTCCCGAGGTGTTCAACGACCGGTACGTCTCCGATGGTACCGCTCTCGGGTGGTTCCTCGAGGCGGGAGTCGACGTGGCCGTCTCCGACAACTGGTCCCTGTTCGTCGACGCCCGCTGGCACGACGTGGACGACGAGCTGGACGACGACCTGGCCGGGTTCGGCACGATCGACCTCTCCGGCAACGAGGTTTCCCTGGGCGTCGCCTTCCATTTCTGAGCGTTCATCCCGGGAAGGAGTTCCCGTTCCTGCTACCCGGTCCCCGCGGCATGGTGCCGCGGGGACCCGCTCATCGGCGGATCGACCGCGGCGAAACCGTGCGGGCGACCTTCCGGCCGCCCCTACAGAACCCACGGAACGCGGAACCCGTAGGGGCCACCGGCAGGCGGCCCGCATCGGGCGGCGCGCCGGTCTCGAGGTAGTGCATGCCTCCACCCCGGGGACGTCGTCAGTCGAGGCCGAGCATCAGGCGGGCGGTCTCGGACATGCGGTCCGGGGTCCACGGCGGGTCCCAGGTGAGCTCGACCCGGCACGAGCGCACGCCGGGAATCGACGCGACCCGCATCTCGACCTCGATCGGGAGGCTGCCGGCGACCGGGCAGTTCGGCGCGGTCAGGGTCATGCGGATCGTCACGTCCCCCTCGTCGGAGACGTCGATGCCGTAGATCAGCCCGAGCTCCCAGATGTTCACCGGGATCTCGGGGTCGTAGACCGACTCCAGCATCGCGACGATCCTCGGGACCAGGGCCTCCCTGTCGACCTTCGTCGACCTGTCGGCGGCCTCGCGGCAGGCGGGGTCCTGGCAGAGGGGGTCGTTGCAGGTGGCGCTGTCGTGGGGCCGGGGGGCCTCGTCGTCGTGACGCCTCTCCGCGGTGCTCATCCCGTCGTCCTCCACGTTCGCCCGGTCACTCGGTCCGGGCGGGATCGTCGCGTCCCTCGAGGGCGGCGAGGAACGTGTGCCAGGGGAGGGAGGCACACTTGACCCGCATCGGGAACTCCTTCACCCCCGAGAGGACCTCCAGCTTGCCCAGGTCCTCCCGTCCCGAGGCCGCCGCCTCCTGCTCGCCGGCGGGATCGCCGGTCAGCATCCCGTGCACCTCGTCGAAGAGGTGCCGGGCCTCCTCGATCGTCCGGCCGACCAGGGCCTCGGTCATCAGGGAGGCGGAGGCGGTCGAGATGGCGCAGCCCTTGCCGTCGAAGGTCACCTTGCGGATCACCCCCTGGTCGTCCACGTCGACCCAGACCGTCACCTGGTCCCCGCACACCGGGTTCCGTCCCTCGGCGCGGTGGGTGGCGTGCTCGAGGACGCCGCGGTTCCGGGGATTGCGGGAGTGGTCGAGGATCATCTCCTGGTACAGCTCGCGCAGGTCGCTCATCGGGCGAACACCTCCCGGACCTTCCGCAGCGAGGCGACGAGGGCGTCCACCTCCTCGCGGGTGTTGTAGGCGGCGAAGGAGGCCCGCACCGTCGCCGGGACGCCGTAACGGTCCATCACCGGCTGGGCGCAGTGGTGGCCCGCCCGCACCGCGATGCCGTCGGCGTCGAGGAAGGTCGCGACGTCGTGGGGATGGACCTCGTCGAGCACGAACGAGACGACGGCCGCCTTCCGCGGGGCGGTGCCGACGATCCGCAGTCCCTCGATCTCGCCGAGCCGTGCCGTCGCATACGCGAGCAGGTCGGCCTCGTGGGCGGCGATCGCCGGGAGGCCGGTCTCCGCGACCCAGTCGAGGGCGGCCGCGAGGCCGACCGCGCCGGCCACGTTCGGCGTGCCCGCCTCGAACTTCCACGGGACCTCGTTCCAGGTGGATCCCTCGAAGCGGACCTCGAGGATCATGTCGCCGCCCCCCTGCCAGGGGGGCATCTCCTCGAGCAGCTCCCGCCGGGCCCACAGGGCGCCGATCCCGGTCGGCCCGTAGACCTTGTGCCCCGAGAAGGCGTAGAGGTCGCATCCCAGGTCCCGCACGTCGACGGGGAGGTGCGGGACCGCCTGGGCGCCGTCGACCAGGACGAGGGCGCCCTTCTCGTGCGCCTCCGCCGCCAGCTCGCGGACGGGGTTGATCGTCCCGAGGGCGTTCGACACGTGGGCGAGGGCGACGATCCTCGTGCGGGACGAGAGCTGTTTCCGGAACGCCTCCCGGTCCAGGTCCCCGGCGTCGGTGATCGGCGCGACGGCGAGGCGGGCGCCGGTCCGGGCCGCGACGAGCTGCCACGGGACGATGTTCGAGTGGTGTTCCATCCCGGTGACGAGGATCTCGTCCCCTTCCCGGAGCCGGGTGAGCCCGAGGGTCCAGGCGACCAGGTTGATCGCCTCGGTGGTGCCCCTGGTGAAGACGATCTCCCGGGCGTCCGCCGCCCCGACGAACCGGGCGACCCGGGCCCGGGCCCCCTCGTAGGCGTCGGTCGCCTCGGCCGAGAGGGTGTAGGCGCCCCGGTGGACGTTCGCGTTGCGCTCCTCGTAGAAGCGGCGCACCGCCTCGATGACGGCACGGGGCTTCTGGGTCGTCGCCGCGTTGTCCAGGTAGGCGAGGGGCCGGCCATGGACCCGGCGGGCGAGGATCGGGAACTGCTCCCGGATCCGGCCGACGTCGAGCGTCGCGGTCATCGGTGCGTTCCCTCCGCCGCGAGCTCCCGGGCGAGGCGCTCGCGAACCGTTTCCTCGAGGAACCGGGCGAAGGGCTCGCCGGGGAGTCGCTCGAGGATCTCCCCGGTGAACGCCGCCAGCAGGAGGTGGCGCGCCTCGTCGGCGCCGATGCCCCGGCTGCGGAAGTAGAAGAGCATCTCGTCGTCCAGCTGGCCGACGGCCGCCCCGTGGGTGGCCTGGACGTCGTCGGCGTAGATCTCGAGCTGGGGGCGCGTCCGGACCACGGCCTCCCGGGAGAGCAGGAGGTTGCGGTTCTGCTGGTGGGCGTCGGTCTGCTGGGCGCCGGGGGCGACGACGATCCGGCCCCGGAAGACTCCCTTCCCGTTGCCGGCCAGGACCCCCTTGTACAGCTGGTGGCTGGCGCAGCGCGGGACGTCGTGGCGGATCGTCGTCCGGTGGTCGACGACCTGCCCGCCGCCGGCAAGGTACAGGCCGTCGAGGGAGGTCTCCGCTTCCTCCCCGGCCAGGCGCACGTCGATGCCGACCCGGACCAGCGGGCTCCCGAGGACGAGGGAGATGGATCGCAGGGAACCGCCGCTCTCCACGCGGGCCGCGACGTCCGCC
>JAMOQA010000564.1 GCA_027064265.1 Acidobacteriota bacterium | reverse complement strand
CTCGTCGCCGCTCCCCTCCCAGAGGACCTTCCCGCTGGAATCGACCACCGAGACGTGCTCGGGCGTCAGCTCGGGCACGGCCCCCGCGACGATTCGCGCGATCCCCTGCACCTGGTCGGAGGCGAGGCGCGTCCCGGCCCGCAGGGTGATCGTCACCGACGCCTTCGCCGTGTCGTCGTCGTCGAGGAAGACCCGGTCCCCGGGCAGGGCGAGGTGCACCCGGGCCCGGGACACCTCCTCGAGGGACTCGATGGTCCGCGCGAGCTCGTCCTCGAGGGCCTTCTGGTAGCGGATCTTCTGCACCCGGGACGACTGGGCGATGTTGTCCTGGGCGAACATCTCCAGGAAACCGAACCGCCCGCTCGCGGGCAGGTTCTTCGCCGCCAGGTCCATCCGTAGGCGGTCGACCCGCTCCACCGGGACCTCGATGACGCGCCCCCCGTCCCGTACCCGCACGGGCACCCGCTGGGACTGGAGTTCCTCGATCACGGCCTGGGCGTCCTTCGGGTCGAGACCCGTGTAGAGCACGCCCCAGCTCGGCTGCTGGGCCCACCAGACGATCCCGCCCACCGCCACGATCGTCAGGACCGCGGAGAGAACGAGGCTGACCTTCTGGCGGGTCTCGAGGGCCCCCCACGCTTCCCGGAGCTGCCGCAGGAGATCGTCCATGGCTTACACCGGCATCCTCATGATTTCCTTGTAGGCCTCGAGCAGCTTGTTGCGGACCTGGAGCATCGTGCGGAAGGAGAGGTCCGCCTGCTGCATCTCGAGCAGCACGTCGTGAAGGTCGCCCCCCTCGCCGGAGATCCACTGGACCGCCTTCCGGTCGGCCCGGGTCATGTCCCCGTCGACGGTCCGCAGGGCGTCCTCGAGGGCCTCGCCGAAGCTCGGTCCCCCGGCGCCGCCCTGCCCGGTGCGCGGTCGCTCGGTACGCTCGAGCAGGTCGCGCCCGCCGAGCCGTCCGAGTCCCAGGTCCTCGATGCGTCCGCCGTTCATTCAGCTCCTCCCGGTCACCGCAGCAGGTCGAGCGCGTCCTCGCGCATCTTCTCGACCGCCTTGACGACCTTGGTGTTCGCCTCGTAGGACCGCATCGCCGAGAGCAGGTCGACCATCTCCTCGGCGGGATCGACGTTCGGGTAGGCGACGTAGCCCCGGGCGTCGGCGTCGGGGTGCCCCGGCTCGTAGCGCATCACCGGCGGCCGCGGATCGACGGCGACCCGCTCGAGCTGCACGCCGCGCACCGCCCGGGCGACCGCGTCGCCGAACGCCCGCCGCTTCACCGGCACGGCGCGGACCACCGGCAGCATCCGCCGGTACGGTCCCCCGCTGGCGGTGCGCGTCGTGCGGGCGTTGGCCAGGTTCGAGGCGACGACCTCCATGCGCGCCCGCTGCAGGTCGAGGCCGGAGGCTGCCACCCGGAGAGCGTCCCTCAGGCTCATCGCGCGGGCCCTCCTCCGTTGATCACGGCGAGGAGCTGCTGCACCCGCATCCGCGCGAGCCGCGTCGCCACCTGGTAGCGGCGACGCGTCTCGGCGAGGGCGAGCATCTCCCGCTCGAGGTTGACGTTGTTGCCGTCGTTGCGGACCGGGAGCCCGCGGACCTCCCGGGGCTCCACGCTGGCGGAAGCCCCGGTCCCCGAGATGTGCCCGGGGCGGGTCGTGCGCAGGGGCACCTTCCGCTCCCGCTCCCCGACCGCCCGCTGCAGGGCGGCGTCGAAGTCCAGGTCCTTCGCCCGGTATCCCGGCGTGTCCAGGTTCCCGACGTTCGAGGCGATCAGCTCGCCGCGGGCAGCCATCACGTCCATCGCCCGCCGCAGGCGGCTGACCAGGGCCTCGTCTCCCATTCCCGGGATCCTCATCGCACACCTCCCACGCGTCCGCAGGACGGCTCGCCGTCCCCTACAGCAAGTCCCGTGCCCGGTTGGCGATCCGGTGGACCCGGCGGGGCAGGACAGTCCTTACACGTTGAAAACACGGGCCTTGCCGAACGAAGCCCTCCCGGGGAGTCCGGGGCGCACGACGCGGGTGCCGGGGCGGATGCTTGCATCCCGGCAGATCCTGCCCCCCGGCCGTCGGTCCGTTGACACCGTGCCGGCAGGAACTGCCGGGTCTCAGAGGACGAGCCCCTCTTCCCGGAAGGCACGGAGCTTGTTGCGCAGGGTGCGCACCGAGATGCCGAGCATCGCCGACGCCTTCGTGCGGTTCCCGCCGGCCGCCTCGAGGGTGCGCTGGATGAGGCGCCGTTCCATCTCGGCGATCGTCATGCCGGGCGCCAGTTCCGCGTCCCGGGCGCCGGCGTCCCAGGGCTCGAGGAAGAGGTCGCCGGCGTCGATCCGGCCCTCCCGGTCGAGGATCACCGCCCGCTCCAGCACGTTGCGCAGCTCGCGGACGTTCCCCGGCCAGGGGTGGCGGGAGAGCCGCCAGAGGGCCTCGCGGGTCAGGCGCGGGGCGGGCCGGCCGAGCCGCCGGGCGATTTCGCGGACCAGGTGGCGCGCGAGCAGCGGAACGTCCTTCGGGCGCTCCCGGAGCGGCGGCAGGACCAGGGGGATCACCCGCAGCCGGAAGTAGAGATCCTGGCGGAACCGCCCCTCCCGGGCGAGAGCCGCCAGGTCCTGGTGGGTGGCGGCGACGATTCGCAGGTCCACCTCCCGGGGCTCGCCCGCGCCGAGGGGGACCACCTGCCGTTCCTCGAGGGCGCGCAGCAGCTTCGCCTGGAGCGGCAGGGGCAGCTCGCCGATCTCGTCGAGGAGCAGCGTTCCACCTTCGGCACGGACGAACAGGCCCTCCCGGTCCCGGTCGGCACCCGTGTAGGCGCCGCGCCGCACGCCGAACAGCTCGGCCTCGAGGAGTTCCGCCGGCAGGGCGGCGCAGTTGACCGCGACGAACGGTCCCCGGGCCCGGCGGCTGCGGGAGTGGATCCACCGGGCGAGCACTTCCTTGCCGGTGCCGCTCTCGCCGGTGAGGAGCACGGTGGCATCGGTACGCGCCGCACGGTCGGCCTCGTCCATCAGGGCGAGGAAGCGCGGATCCTCCCCGACCAGCTCCGGCCCGTCGTCCCCCGAGGAACGGTCTTCCTTGCCGAGGGCCCGGCGGACCGCGGCGACGAGCGCCTCCGGCGCGAACGGCTTGAGCAGGTAGTCGGCGGCCCCCCGGCGAACCGCGGCGACCGCGTCCTCGACGGTGCCGAACGCCGTGACCATCACGACCGCGAGGCCCGGCCGGATCGCGAGGGCCCGCGAGAGCAGCTCCCGGCCGTCGAGCCCCGGCATCCGCACGTCGGTAACCAGCCCGTCCCAGGGGCGCCGCGAGAGGGCGGCGAGGGCCTCCCGGCCGTCGCTGCAACGGGTCACCTCGAAGCCGCCCCGCTCCAGGACCCGGCCCATCGCGAGGCGCATCGTGTCGTCGTCGTCCACCACGAGGATCGAGGGCCTGCGCTTCATCCGCTCGTCACCTCCTCCGCCACGGGTTCTCCCGCGGGCAGCTCCACCCGGAACCGGGCCCCGCCGAGGGGACTCTCCCCCACCCTCACCAGGCCGCCGTGGGCCAGGGTGACCTGCTCGACCACGGCGAGGCCGAGCCCGGTCCCCTCGTCCCGGGTGCTGAAGAACGGCTCGAAGATGCGCTCCCGCAGCTCCGGCGGGATCCCGGGGCCGCTGTCGTCGACCAGGAACACCACCCGGTCCCCCTCCCGGCTCACCGTCACGCGTACCTCGCCTCCCGCCGGCGTCGCCTCGAGACCGTTCCCGACCAGGTTGAGGAGCGCCCGGCGGATCCCTTCGCCGTCGAGGCGGGCCTCCCCGCTCGCGTCTCCCTCGGCGACGAGGCGCAGGTCGACCTCCCGGGCGCAGGCGATCGGTGCGAGGGCGGCGACCACCTCCCGGGCGAGGACGACCGGGTCGACGGGAGAACGGCGCGCCTTCCGCCCGCGCACGGCGGCGAGCAACCGGGAGACGGTGCCCGAGAGGCGCCGGACCTCCAGCAGGATCCTTTCCGCCATCTCCCGCGAGGGAGCGTCGTCCGAGAGGTCGTCGACGAGCAGGGATGCCAGCAGCTCCAGGCTCCCCAGGGGGTTCCGCACCTCGTGGGCGATCTCCGCCGCCATCCGGCCGAGGGCCTCGAGACGGGTACGCCGCCGGGTCTCCTCCTCCAGCTCGACGACCCGGGTCACCTCCTCGACGACCAGCAGCCGCCCCCCCGTGTCGCCGGGCAGGACCATTCCCCGGGAACGCACGAGGAAATGCCGTCTCCCCCGTGGAGCATCGAGGACAAGCCGCCCGTCCCCGTTGGCGCCGAGAAACCGGTCGAACGGAGCAGCGACCCGTCCTCCCCGGTCGACGACCCCGAGTTCCCGGGCCGCCCGGTTGGACGCGATCACCGCGCCGTCCCCGGCCGCCAGCGCCACCCCGGCGCCCAGCGCCTCGAGGATCCCGTCGAGGATCCGGGCCAGCCGCTCCTTCTCGGCGAGCGCCCGGGCGAGCCGCCGCCCGGCGTCGGCGAGCCGGTCCGCGAGAAGGAACGCCTCCCGGGAGACCCGCTCCCGTTCCGCGCGGGGCACCGTGCTCACGAGGCCGCTCCCCCGCCCGCCGGCGCACCGGCCTGCGCCTGCTTCTCCCCCTCCTTCGCCGGCGGGATCCCGAGCAACCGTTCCACGGCGAAGCGCACGGGCTCCGGCGGATCGCCGGCCAGGATCGCCCGCAGGCGCTGCTCCGCCCGCTTTCGCTTGCCCTCGCGCAGCTCGCAGGCGGCCACCCGCACCTGCGCCCAGTCGGCGCCGGGGGCCTTCCGCGGCAGGGTCCGGGCGGCCGCGCGGAAGTCCCGGCAGGCCTCCTTCCACGCCCCGGCGAGGGCGCGGGCGTCCCCCCGCAGCAGCGCCGCTTCCCCGGTCACTTTGCCGAGGGGTTCCAGGGCGGCCCGGGCCGCCGGCACGTCCCCTTCCGCCCAGGCGGCCCGGGCGAGGAGCGTGCGCTTCCCCGCGGCGTTCTTCCCGTCAAGGCGCGCTCCCCGCAGCACCTCCCGGATCACCTTCCAGTGCTGTTCCCGGGCGAGGGCCGCGAGGCGGCCCGGCTCGTCCGGGGCGATTCCGTCGGGAAGCCGGTCCGGGGTGCAGCGGGCGATCCCCAGTTTCGCCTGCCGGGCCACCGGGTCGTACCAGTGGTTCTCGAGCACGCGGTAGATCGCGGCGGCCTTGTCGTACGCCCCGACCCGCTCCCGCAGGCGACCGGCGGCGAGGCGGATCCCCGGCGTGATCTCGTCGACCTGGCCCAGGCGCTCCGCGAGGCGCAGCACGAAGGCCGCCTCCAGGTCGTCCCCTTCGAACCGCTTCGCGTTCAGGCGCACGAGCCGGTCGAAGTGCGAACGAGCGAAGGTCCGGGAGAGCCGGTCGCCCGACTCGATGATCCCCGCGAGCATCAGGAGGGCGGCGCGGTGTCCCTCCTTCTCTACCTTGATGTCGACGAGGCGACGGATCGCCTTCGCGACCAGGAGCGGGTCGGTGGCCGACTCCAGCACGTCCCGGTACGCGATCCAGGCCTCTTCTTCCTTGCGCTCCTTTTCCAGCACCTGGGCGGTGAAGAGGCGTGCGGCGGCGATCTTCGCCGGGTCGTCCGCGGTCTCGACGACTTCCCGGGCCAGGGCGAGAGCGGTCTTCTTCTTCCCCAGCTTCTCGAGGGCCCGGGCGGCCCGGAGCAGCGCCTCCGGGCGACGCGGGTCCTCGGGATAGACGTTGGCGAAGCGGAGCATCGCCCGGGCGGCCTCCCGCGGGCTCGCCAGGCGGTCCTCGGCGTCGGCCCACAGCCAGAGCAGGTCCGGGTTCCGCGCGATCCGCCCGGGCTCCAGGGCCTCGAGGCGCGCCAGGGTCTCCCGCACCTTCCGCACCTTCCCCATCAGCGCGTAGGTCCGGGCGAGGCGGCCGAGCACCG
>JAMOQA010000563.1 GCA_027064265.1 Acidobacteriota bacterium | reverse complement strand
GTTGCAGGTGATCATCGCGTCGACCCGGGCCTCCTCGGCGGCGCGCAGCATGGTGATCGCGAGGCGCATCGCCCCCCGGGAGTGATGCGGCTCGTCGATCAGCCAGTAGAACGCGCCGGGCCAGCCGTCCTCGCGGGCGATCTCGTCGAGCCGGGCGAGGGCGGCGACCCATGCGCCGTACGCACGCCGGCCGTAGCGCGTCTCCGGGTACGCCCGCGGGTCGGGCACCGGCCAGTACTCCCCCTTCTGGTGGGGGACCCCCGTCACCGGCTCCCGGTCCTCGAAGAACGCCCGGTACCCGGCGTTGAAGTCGATCCGCCGGAGTTCTCCCAGGGGCGAGACGATGCCGGCCTGCCGGAGGGCCGCCGGCACCGACATGGCGAAGTGCTGGTAGGTCATCACGCAGACGGCCTGGTCCACGGCCAGCCCGGCCTCCCGCGCGCGGCGGACCGTCTCCCGGACCTCGCGGAACTCGCCGGGGAACGTCACCCGGTCCCCGTCGATCACCGGCACCTCGCGTTTCGCCCAGCCCGGGCTCACGCAGATCGTCGTCATTCCGTGGGCCCGGGAATCCTCGAACGTCTCCCCGCCCCGCGGCGTGTCGTCCCCGTGCAGGAAGACCGCGGCGGGAACCGGGTCCAGCGAGAACGGCCGCACCGTCACCTCCAGGGGCAGGCTCGCCAAACGCTCGCCCCCCGCCCGCAGGACCAGTTCCCCGCGGAACGTCCCCGCCGGGGCGTCTCCCGGGACGTGCACCGTCACCCAGAACTGCCGGCACCCGCGGGGCGGCACGTCCACGGGCCCGGCCGGATCGAGCCAGCCGGGGTGCCGCGGATGGGCCGGCAGGCGAGGCCACCTCCTGAGCGGCTCGACGTACCGGGTCACCCGGATGTCGATCACCCGGTCCGCGGCCAGGACGGCGCCCCCCGGCTCCTCGAGGTCGGACGCCACCAGCTCGGCGCCCGCCAGGGCCCGCGGCGAGAACACCCCGACGCTCGCCGGCTCGTACTCGCCCCGGGCGGCGGCGAGCCGCACCGGCCGATCGACCTCCCCGGGGGACGGAGCGTCCTCCAGCCAGATCGGTTTCCACCACTCCCGGGAGAAGAGGACGACCCGGTTCGGTGCGGCGGGCGGCTCCTTCCCGCAACCACCCGCGACCACCATGAACGCGAAAACCAGGAGAATGACGCCGCCGTGTCGATGCCGCATGTTGGCTCCGGAAAACCCGGAAACGCTCGCGTTTCCGGGACAGGGTGGTACGATATCGAAACTCTGCCGCGGATGTCGTCCGTGGCGGGAAGGTGCCCACCCCCAGGAACGGAACGACCCGGGAGAGGGCGAACGCGGCCGGAGGCTGGTCCGGTTCTTGCTCACCGGATCGGCGCCCAGGAGAGGACCTGCCCGATGCGCGTGCCTGCCAGGATCTGCCTCCTCCTCGCGCTGGCTTCCCTCGCCGGTCCGGTCGCCCCTGCTGCCCCTCCCGCTCCCGTCCCCTGCCGCATCGTCACCGCCCCCACGTTCCAGGCCTCGACCACGTTCCGGGTGCGGGCCGCGCGGTTCGGCCTGGGCACCTCCCGGACCGTCCGCGTCACCGCGAAGGTCGCCGGGCTCGCCGGCTCGATCGACGTCGAGCTCAATCGGCCGGTGAAGCCGCTCCTCGGTGTCCGCCGCCTGGGCATCAGGGTTCGCGTGCTCGACGACCGGGGCCACCTCGTCGACACCCTCGAGGCGGAACTCCCCGCCGGGGTGAAGTCGTTCCGGCTGCCGGTGGCCTTTCCCGCCCCGGGCCGTTACCGCCTGGCGCTCGCCGACGACGACCTGGATGCCTCTCCGGCGACCTGCTCGATCCGGCCCGGGGGGGAAGCCCACCTCGACGTGGTCGCCGGCCGCCCGGGCAGCGTCGCGACCGTGCCCGGCCGCCCCGTCGTCAACTGATCTCGCCCCGCGCGAGGGTCTCCACCAGCTCCCCGTGCCGGAAGCACGGCACGACGTGGTCCATCACCATCCCGGTCGCCTGCATGTGCGCGTAGACGACGACCGGCCCGACGAACCGGAACCCGCGCGCCCGCAGCTCCCGGGAGATCGCCCGGGAGAGCGGCGTCTCCGCCGGCACGTCCTCGTCCCGCCGCCAGCGGTTCACGATCGGCCTCCCCTCGACGAAGCTCCACATCCAGTCGGCGAACGAGCCCTCCGCCTCGCGGACCGCGAGGAACGCCCGCGCGTTGGCGATCGCCGCCTCGATCTTCCGCCGGTTGCGAACGATCGACCGGTCTCCCATCAGCCGGGCGACCTGCCGCTCGCCGAACCGCGCGACCTTCTCCGGGTCGAACCCGGCGAACGCCCGCCGGAACGCCTCCCGCTTCCGCAGGATCGTGAGCCACGACAGTCCCGCCTGGAAGGTCTCCAGCACGAGGAACTCGAACAGGAGCCGGTCGTCCCGGACCGGCACCCCCCACTCCTCGTCGTGATAGCGCAGGTAGAGCGGGTCGTCCGTCACCCACCCGCAGCGCCGCCTGCCATCCGGGCCGATCTTCATCCCCGCGACCTCCGGCGGTCATCGTACCGGAGGGAGCCCCCGTTGCGCCGTGGCCGCGGTAGGACGTAGCTTCGCCGCGATGCGGATCCTCTTCCTCGGCCCGGCCTCTTCCTGGCACGTCACCCGGTGGGCGCTCCGGTTCCGGGAGATGGGCCACGAGGTGACCCTCGCCTCGATGCACCGGGTGCCGGGCGAGGTCGCCGACATCGCGGTGCCCCTGGTGCCCGACCCGACCGACGGCGCGACGTCCCCCGGCACGCTGCTGGCGGCGGCGCTTGCCGCCCGTCGCCTCGTCCGGCAGCTGCGCCCGGACGTCTGCCTCGCGTACTACATGACGAGCTACGGCCTGGTGGCGGCGCTCTCCGGGGTCCGCCCCTACGTCGGCGCCGCCGCCGGGGGGGACGTCCTCGTCGATCCCTTCGACCCGCTGCCGCGCCGGATCGTCAACCGGGCCGTGCTCGCCCTCTCCCTCGGCCGGTGCGCCGGGATGCTCTGCTGGGCGCCCCACGTCGCCGATCGCCTCGCCGACCTCGGGATGCCCCGCGAGCGGATCCTCGTCCGCCCCCGCGGCGTGGATCTCGAGGAGTTCGCCTGGCGGCCGCCGGTCCCGGACCCGTCGCGCCCCCTGCGGATCTTCTCGATCCGCCTGTTCAAGCCGCTCTACCGGGTCGAGACGCTCGCGGAGGCGCTGGTGCAGCTCGGCCGCCGCGGCATCCCGTTCGAGGCCCGGATCGCCGGGTGGGGCCCCGAGCGCGGGCGGATCGAGGCGATCGTCCGGGAGGGAGGCGTCGCGGACCGCGTCGAGTTTCCCGGGAAGATCCCGCCCTCCGAGGTGCCCGCCGCGATGGGCTGGGCGGACGTGTACGTCAGCACGTCTTCCACGGACGGCGCCTCCGCCGCCCTCTTCGAGGCGCTCGCCGTCGGCCTCTTCCCGGTCGTCTCCGACATCCCCGCGAACCGTGCGTTCCTCGAGGAGGGCCGCACCGGCCTGTTCTTCCCGGTCGGCGACGCGGCCCGGCTCGCGGACCACCTCGCGGCGCTGGCCGTGGACCGCGGGCGGATCGTCCGCGGAGTGGAGGCGGCGCGGGACCTGGTCCGGGAGAAGCTGGACTACGACCGCAACCTCGCCCGGATCGCCGCGTTCCTCGAGGAGACCGCCCGCCGCGGGTGACCGCCGCCGATCACGGGTCCCGGAGCAGCTCGAGCAGGCCCGCGAGATCGGTCACGTGGACGTCGGAACGGCGGGTCAGCTCGCCGAGCAGCCGCCGGTACCACTCGCGGACCTCGGGGGTCTGCCGGGAGAAGTAGTTCGGATGCAGGTTGACGACGACGGCCCGCCCGAGGGCCCGGGCCCGCTCGGCGACCCGCCGGACGTAGTCGATCGCCTCGTCCAGGGAGAGGGCGAGACCCGTCACCGAGAACAGGGTCGAGTCCATCACGTGCAGCGGCACCTCGACCAGCCGGTCCCGCAGCCGCCGGGGCTGCTGGAGCGGGTGGGTGTCCGGGTCGAGGTGCGTCCGGTCCATCACGGTGGAGTCGTAGCTCCCACCGGCCCGCTCGAGACCGTCGAGCACCTGCCGGGTCAGGCGCAGGTAGTGCATCCGGACACCGGCGATCGTCCGGCCGGCGATCTCCCCGAGCTCCCGGAGCTCCGCCGCGAGGCCCTCCGCGTCGTCCGGCGTCTGCCCGTGCAGGCCGATCTCCCGGCCGGCGGACGCCAGCTCGCGGATCACCGGGGCGGCCCGCTCCGGCCGGTAGGCGATCCCGAGGCCGCGGCGCATCGCGAAGAACCAGGTGCTCGGCACGCCGGCCCGACGCTCCTCCTCGAGGAGGTCACCGATCACGTCCCAGCGATCGACACCGACACACGCGAGGCCCAGGCCGGCAACCTGGTCGAGGAAGCGGAGCGGGCGGAAGCGCCCCCGCGTGAGGTTCTGGCGGATGGCGTTCCAGCCCTGCCGCAGGAGGAAACCGTCGACCACGTGCTCCCGCAGGCCCAGGTGGTCGACGTCGTGGCTGAGGACGAGGACCCAGCGCTTGCCCGCCGGCAACTCCAGCGCCAGCTCGGGGCTCGTCGGTTCCTCCGGGTAGCCGATCCCCGGGCGCCGGCTGGCCATCCCGTCGCTCATCCCCGGGCCCTCACGCCGGCATGCCGCGAACGCCGAAGTAGCTGAAGATCCGCCGGACCATCCGCCCGAGGTCCTTCTCCGGCCCCTCGAAGCGGAAGCGACGGGTCCGCGCGTTGAAGAACGAGCCCCGCTCCGGGAACGACTCCTCGTCCAGGTAGATCCGCAGGCAGCGCCCTTCCGGGCACTCCGCCGCGGGATCGAGGTCGAAGAAGAGGGTCGCTCCCTCCGGCCGGCCCGGCTTCCAGTGCGCGTGGAAGCGGGTGTCCGTCCGCTCGACGATGTCGAACCGGACCCCCAGCTCCTTCGCGACCTCGATCATCCGGTCGAAGATCTCGTGGAGCCGCCGCAGCCGCTCCTCGTCGGTCATCGGCTGCCGGTACGGTTGCCTGATGATCTTCGCGGGAATCCCGACCGCCATGCAGTTCTCGGGAAACTCGCCCCGGAGTAGCGCCTTGGCGCCGATGATCACGTCGTCCCCGATCTTCGTGCCGGGCATGATGAACACCCGCCACGGGATGTAGACCCGGTTGCCGATGATCACGTCGCCGGTCTGGAACGGGAACCCCTCGAGGTACGGCAGGAACGACCCGTGGGTGAAGATGTGGGTCGCGCCGCCGATGCTGACGTCGTCCCCGATGATCACCTTCTGGCCGCAGTCGATCCAGCACAGGGGGCAGATGTACGAGTTGACCCCGACCGAGATCTCGGAGCGGGGGAAGAACGGCTCCTTGCCGTTGACGATCGTCAGCGACCCGATCTTCGCGTAGTCCTTCAGGGTCACCTTCCCCGCCCGCATCAGCGTGAGCGGGTGGAACCGGACCCAGCGGCCGATCTCGATCTCGTCGGCGATCACGACGGAGAGCGGTCCGAGCCGGGCGTGGTCGCCGATCCGGCGGATCTTCCCGTGGAGGACCATCCCGAACCCGATGTGGACTCCCGGACCGACGTCGACGCCCCGGCGCCGCAGCCACCAGGTCTTGACGAAGCTCGGGAGGAGAGAGAACAGCAGCGCCTTGAGCATCGGGCTCCCCGGGCCGGTCCCGGCGCGCCCCGCCCGCGGTCACCGGCCCCCGGGAACCATACTTCCCAGCCTTCCCGCCCGGCAAGATCCGCGGCACCCCGTGCGGCACTACCCGCTGAACGCAACGGAGGTAGGGGCGCAGCGTGCTGCGCCCGTGCGCCGCAAAGCGGCGCCAACGGGCCGGGCTTCGCCCGGCACGGGTCCAGCACGCTGGACCCCTACGGGTTGAGCGCATGGTGGA
>JAMOQA010000562.1 GCA_027064265.1 Acidobacteriota bacterium | reverse complement strand
TTTCACGCCTACCGGCCCCGCCTGTGCCTGCTCCAGCTCGGCTGGGAAGAGGAGGATGGCCGGGTCGCGGTCGCGCTGGTCGACGTGCCGGCGCTCGGGGGCCGGCTGGGCGGGGTGGGGGAGATCCTCGCCGATCCGCGGGTCGAGACGGTCGTCCACGGGGCCGACTACGACGTCCGGCTCCTTGCCCGGGACGCGGGGGTCGAACTGCGGGGCCTGTGGGACACCCAGGCCGCCGCCCGGCTCCTCGGGCTGCCCCGGACCGGTCTCGCCGCCCTGGCCGAGGAGATCGCCGGGACGCGGCTCTCCAAGGCGGCACGCAAGGTCGACTGGGGCCGTCGGCCCCTCCCGGCATCCGCCCTGCGCTACGCGGCGGACGACGTCCGGCCCCTGTTCGCCATCCGTGACGAGCTGGGCCGACGACTCGCCGCCACGGGGCGGGACGACTGGGCGCGGCAGGAGTTCCGCCGCCTCGAGGAGGTGCGGGCCGGCGAGGACGACGAACCGGCGACGCCCGAGGAACTGGTTGCCCGGTTCCGTGGGGCCGGTCGCTACGATCCGCGCCGTCGCGCGATCCTCGCCGAGATCCTCGCCTGGCGGGACGCGGAGGCCCGGCGCCGGGGCCGGCCCGCCGTCCACGTGCTCGCCCCGGAGGCGATCCGCCGGATCGTCGAGGACCCGCCCCGCTCGCTCGAGGAACTCGGCGCCCGGGGCTTGCCGCAACGGGTCGTGCGACGTTATGGAAGGGACGTGCTCGCCGCGGTTCGCCGGGGACACCGTGCACCGCCGCTTCCCCGGCCACGGGGGCGGGCGGGTGACCGGGCCCCGGAGGGAGTCCACCGCCTCGTCCGTCGCCTGAAGGAAGTCCGCGACCGGCGTGCCCGCGAGCTCGGGATCGAGCCGGGCGTGCTCTGCCCCGGGGCGGCGATCGAGACGGTGGTGCGCGGGGCCGTGGCGACCGGCGGACTGCCGGGGGAGGCCGACCTGGTGGCGGCCGGCCTCCTGCCCTGGCAGGCACGCGAGGTCCTGGACCCCTTCCGGGCAGCGCTCGCGGAGAGCCTCCCGGGGAAAGGAGGGACGAGATGAGCGATCGGGAGACGATCCTCGCCAGGCTGCAGGAACTGGCTCGCTTCGAGGAGGACGGGTCCCCTGTGATCAGCCTCTACCTGGACACCCTGTGGGACAGCGCCGCGAAGCGGGAGGCGGTTCGCCTGTTCGTCAAGGACAAGCTGCGCCAGGTGGTGGCGCTCCACGGCAAGGACCACCCGTGGCACGATTCCCTCGCCGCCGACGCGGAGCGGATCCGCCGCCGGGTCGAGGAGCTGGTCTCCCCGGTCGGCGCTCCCCCGGGCCGCGGCCTCGCGATCTTCGCTTCCCACGCCCGCGGCCTGTGGCTCGAGATCCCGGCGCCCCGCCCGTTCGAGAACCAGCTGGTCGTCCGGACCGTGCCCCACGTCTTCCAGCTCGCCCGGCTGGTCGACGACTACCAGACGGCGATCCTCTGCCAGGTGGACTCCCGCTCCGCCCGGATCCTCGAGTTCGTCTTCGGGGGGCTGGCCGGGGAGGAGAAGATCGACCACCCGGACGTGCCGGGGCGGCACCACCAGGGCGGCTGGTCCCAGATGCGCTACCAGCGCCACGTGGACTGGCACCGGGAGAAGCATGTCCGGGAGGTGGCCGACGTCTTCGTGCGGCTGGCCGACGGCGACCCGATGGCCCGGCTCTTCCTCTCCGGTCCGCCGGAGCCGCTCGCCTTCCTGAAGAGCGCCCTGCCGAAGCGGATCCTCGAGCGGCAGCCGACGGAGCTCGGGCTGGAGCTCGGGGCGGAGATCCCCGAGGTGATGCGGGCGGTGCTCGCCGGGATCGAGGAGAAGGAACGCGAGGAAGAGGCCCGGCACGTGCGGGAGACCCTGGAGGAGGCCCTCGCGGGCGGGCTCGCCGCCGCCGGCCCCGCCGAGGTGGCGGCCGCGGCGAACCACGGGGCGGTCTCCCTGCTCCTCGTCCTGGACGGGGCCCGGGTCGAGGGCTGGCGCTGTCCTTCCTGCTCCTGGCTCGGCACCGGGGAGCCTCCCGCTGCCTGCCCGGCCTGCGGCGGGGAGGGGACCCAGGCCTGCGACCTCGTCGAGCGCCTCGTCGAGAAGGTGCTCGCCTCCGGTGGCGACCTCGACGTGATCCACGAGAGCGAGGCCCTGGCCGAGGCCGGGGGGGTCGCGGCGAAGCTGCGTTTCCGCGCCTGAACGGCCCGGCGATCCGCCCGGGAGTCCGCCCCCTCGCCGCGGGCGCGGCGGGGGGGCGGCGGGTATATTGGCCGGGGGCCGTTTCCCGTGCCCCGGGAGGGTTTCGCCCGATGAAGACCACGTCGCTCGTCTCCGCTCTCGTCCTGCTGGTCTCCCTCACGTTCGCCGTCGTTCCCGCCGCCGCCGCCGCGAAGGCGGTCTTCGTCGAACCGACCTGGGACGCCGGCGAGGTCGAGCTCGGCACGGTGATCGAGCACGACTTCATCGTGCGGAACGAGGGGGACCAGCCGTTCGAGATCACCGGCGTGCACCCGACCTGCGGCTGCACCGTGGCGGACTTCGACCCGGTGATCCAGCCGGGGAAGACCGGGCGGATCCACGCCCGGATCAAGACGAAGACCCTGCACACGGGCAAGCTGGCCAAGACGATCACCGTCAACACGAACGCCCCGGGCGCGGAACGGGTGATCCTCACGGTCAAGATGATCCTGACCACGCCCCTCGAGTTCCTTCCCAAGCCGATGGTCTACCTCTCGGCCGCGCCCGGCGAGGAGAAGACCCAGGAGGTCCTCGCCCGGCCGCATCGGCCCGGGATGAAGGTCGTCGGCATCCGGTGCGACTCCCCGGTGTTCCGGGTCTCGTACGAGCCCGCGAAGCCGGTGGCGAAGGGGGAGAAGCGCCTGGCGGCCTGGTTGCTGCCGCGGGAAGGGGACTACTGGATCCGGATCACGATGCCGGGGGACACTCCCGCCGGGATCCACCGGGGCGAGATCCGGGTCCTGACCAACGACCCCGACTACCCCGAGGCGAAGCTCCGCGTCTCCGCCGTCGTCCGCGAGAAGCGCTGAGCCGCGCGAACTCTCCAGAGTTGCTCCCGCGCCGCCGAGGGACCACGTTTCCCTCGAGGGAGGATCCGTGGCTCTCGAGACCGCGGCGGCCGGGGCGACGGCGGCGATCGTGGCCGCCCTCCTCGCCCGCCACCCGGAAGGGTTCACGACACCGGTGGGGGACCGGGCGGCTCTCTACGCCCGGGTGCACCGCGTGCTCCTGCCCGTCTGCCGGGAAGGCCCCTGGGACGCCCTCCGCGACATCCTGCGCTGCGCGCGCCACGAGGCTCTAGGGGAGCACACGCCGCCCCCCGTCCGTCACGCGGCCCTCGAGCTGCTCGCGGCGATGGAACGGCCCGAGGTCGGCGAAGAGCTGGTCCGGGCCGCCGTCCGGCTCGGGTTCCTGGTTCCCGACCTGGAGGCGCTGCTCGCCGCCGCCGGTCCCGCTGCCCTCCGGGCGATCGGAGGCGTGATCCGCAACCTGCGGGGAACCCCCCTGGGCGAGGAGTTCCAGGTGCTGGCCCGCCGCCTCGGCCCCGGTCCCTGGCGCTCCCTCCTCGACCAGCTGCTCCGGGATCCGGCGGAGGAGGTCGCGCCCTTCCTGCCGCTGATCGCCGGCCTGCCCCTGCCCCTGGCCCGGGAGGCCGGGGAGCGCCTCGTCCGGCACCCCGCCCCGGAGATCCGGCGCCGGGCCCTGGCGTTCCTCCTGGCCCTCCGGCCCCGGGACGCGGCTTGGCGTGGCCGGGTGGAAGCGGTCCTGCGGGACCCGGACCGCCAGGTGGCCGACCTGGGGCGTGCCGTGCTCCTCGAGGGGGAGGATGTCGACCCGGCCCTCCTCGAGCTGGCGCTGGCGCCGGACGTTCCCGCCCCGGCGGAGGGCACGATTCGCCAGCGGCTTCTCGCGCTCCGTGACCGGCTCGCCACCGGGGAGGAAGGCGATGAACGGGACTGACCCGCTCCTCGGCCGCGTCGTCGGGGCCCTGGCCGGCCTGTGGCAGAGCGCGACCCTCTACCCGGCCGGCCACCCCGCGCGGGTCAACGCCGCCGACCGGCTCTCCCTCGCCCTGCGCGGCGTGCTCGACGCCCACGGCGGCCTGGTCGTCGATCTCGCCCGGGGGCGGATCCGGGTGGACGGTGGTGGGTGGGCGTCGCTGGGGGAGGGCCACCTCGGGGGACTCGCCTCCGCGGCGCGGGAGCGGGGCGTCGGACGGCTGCGGGTCTCCGGGCCCCGGGAACGCGACCTGCTGGTGGAGCTGGTGGGCGCCCTGGCCGGCGGGCAACCGCTTCCCGCCCTCCCGGCGATGCCCGGGAACGAGCTCGGGACCGGGGGGACCGGGAAGGGTCCGGCCCCGGAGGATCCCTGGCAGGGGATGGTCGAGCGGCTGGCGGCCCTCTGGGGGGAGATCGCATCCGCCAGGAGGTTCCCCGACGAGGAGGCCGACCGCCTCGTGCGGGGGATCGCGGGCCTCCCGGGAGACGGCGTCGTCGAGCCGGTCCGCCTCGCCGGGGGACGGGCGGCGGTATCCGGGGTCCCGTCCCCGGTCGCCCATTCCCTCGACGTGGCGCGGCTCTCCTACCTGGCCGGCCGGGTCCTCGGCCTGGACCCGGAGCCGCTCCGGGAGCTGACCCTGTCGGGAGCGCTCGCCGACATCGGGATGGTCGACGTCCCCCGGGACCTTCTCACGAAGCAGGGAACCCTCACCCCCGTCGAGTTCGCGATCGTGCGGCGGCACCCGGTGGCGGGGGCCGAGATGTTGCTGGCGACACCGGGGGTGCCCGACCTCGCGGGGGTCGTCGCGTGGGAGCATCACCGCCGACGGGGCGGAGGCGGCTACCCGGCGGTGGGGGGGAGGGAGCGGTTGCACCCGGCTACCCGGGTGATCCAGGTCGCCGACGTCTACACCGCCCTTCGCTCGCCGCGGGCGTTCCGCCCCGAGATCCCGGAAACGCGCGCCCGGGCGATCCTCGCCCGCATGGCCCGTTCCTGGCTCGACGAGGAAACCGTCGGCCTGATCCTCGAGCGGGTGGCCCCCCTCGGTCTCGCCCCCGTCGAGGCCCCCGTGCCGGCCTGATCACCTGGTCGCCCACGGTCCCCGCCCGGTCCCGCGTTCGGCGGGGTACACTCTTCCCGTGGACCGGGAGCTGGAAACGGCGATCGACCTGGCGCGGCGGGCCGGCCGCGTCGTTCTCGACGTGTACGCGGGGGCGTTCGAGGTCGAGCAGAAAGCGGGGGGCGAGGGCCCGGTCACCCGGGCCGACCGGGAGGCGGACGCCCTCGTCCGGGAGGGGCTCGCCCGGGCCTTCCCCGGGGACGCGGTGCTCAGCGAGGAGACGCCGGACGACCTCGCGCGCCTCGCGGTCGAGCGGCTGTGGCTGGTCGACCCGCTGGACGGCACCGAGGAATTCGTCCGCCGGGAGGGGGAGTTCGCGGTGATGATCGGCCTCGCCGTGCGGGGCGAGGCGGTGCTCGGCGTGATCCACCTGCCCCTCGAGGAGCGGACCGTGGTCGCGGCCCGCGGCGGGGGCGCCTTCGAGCTGGGGCCCGGGGGGCGGCGGCGCCTCGCGGTCGGCCCGCCGGTGGGCCGTGGCGGTCCCGTGATCGCGATCAGCCGGTCCCACACCGGTCCGCGGACGCGGCGACTCGTCGAGTTGCTCCGCCCGGAGCGGGTGATCCGCTCCGGTTCCGTCGGGCGCAAGGCGGTGCTGGTCGTCCGGGGCGAGGCCGACCTGTACGTCGGCCTCGGACGGCACTCCCGTCACTGGGATGCCTGCGCCGCCGATGCCATCGTTCGCGAGGCGGGCGGCTTCTTCGGCGACGCCCTCGGGCGGCCGATCCGGTACAACACGCGGGAGACCCGGAACC
>JAMOQA010000561.1 GCA_027064265.1 Acidobacteriota bacterium | reverse complement strand
GGGGAGCTGCACGGCGAGCTGATCCGCAAGCGCTGGCGCTCCCTCGTCAGCTGGGTCGGCGCCCAGGTGTTCCTGGTGCCCCTCCTCGTCGCGGCGGGCCTCCTCGCCATCGACCGCCTGGTCCCGGTCCTTCCCCCGGGGTCCGGCGCCGCGCTGGGCGCGGCCCTCGTTCTCGGCGCCCTCTCCCTCGCCCGGTCTCCCGCGGTGACCATCGCCCTGATCGACGAGTCGGGAGCCCGCGGCCCCTTCGCCGAGACGACCCTCGGCGTGACGATCGCCCTCGACACCCTGGTGATCCTCGCCTTCGCCGCCGCGGTCTCGGTGGCCCAGGTACTCGTCACGCCGGGCGCCGAGATCGATGTCGCCTTCCTCGGTCTCCTCGCGGCGGAGCTCGCCGCCTCGGCGATCCTCGGGGCCGGGATCGGCCTCGTCGTCATGGGGATCATCCGGGCGTTCCGGGTCGACCTGCCCGTGCTGCTCGCGGCCCTCGCCTTCCTGATCACGCGGCTCTCCCGGGAGCTCTCGCACCTGGTCGCCCACGAGGCGGGCGTCCACGTCCAGCTCGAACCCCTGCTGATGGGCCTGGTCGCCGGGATCCTCGTCCAGAACCTCTCCCGGGAGCGGGAGGCCTTCACCCACGCCCTCGAGAAGATCGCGCCGCCGATCTACGTCGCCTTCTTCGCCCTGGCCGGCGCGCGCCTCGACGTGTCCGTGCTCGCCCGGACCTGGCCGCTGGCGCTCACCCTCGTTCTCCTGCGCGGCGGCGCCCTCTTCGGCTCCGGCTGGCTCGGCAGCGTCCTCGCCCGGGACCCGGCGCCCTGGCCGCGCCTGGCCGGCCTCACCTCGATCAGCCAGGCAGGGGTCAGCCTCGGCCTCGCCGCCGAGATCGGGCGCCGCTTCCCCGGCTGGGGAGAACTGCTCGTCCCGGCGGTCCTCGCGGCGATCACGGTCAACCAGGTGATCGGCCCCCCGGTCCTGGCCTGGACCCTGCGGCGAGGAGATCGTCCGGCGGTCGAAGAGTCCCCCGAGGCTCCCGTGACGGAACCCCCTTCCCCCAGGAATTGAATCGCGGTAAAAGATCTGTCACCTGGCCCGTCCCTCTCGCAGGACGGCGCGGGGAGGGGGCATCGTGACCGACCAGGCCCCGGACGAGCCCTCCGCGGGAGGCCGTTCCTGCAGCGAGGAGGGGAGTGCTCTCCCGGACCCCACCGTCCCGGCGGGCGGAGACAGGCGGGTCCTGCGCTTTTCCTCCCTGCGGCCCGGCGCCCTCTTCGCCGGCCGCTACGAGATCCGCCGGCACCTCGGCACCGGCGGCGCCGGCGAGGTCCACGAGGCGGAAGACAGAGTCGCCGGCGAGACCGTCGCCCTCAAGGTCCTCTTCCCCCACCTCGGCGAGGACGACGCCCTCGAGCGACTCCGCCGCGAGCTCCACGCCGTCCGTCACCTCCACCACCCCGGCATCGTCCACGTCCACGACATCGGACAGCACGACGGGCTCCTCTTCCTCGTCATGGAGCGCCTCCACGGCGAGACCCTCGCCGAGCGCCTCAGGAAGCGCGGCGGGCCCCTCGCTCCCCGGGAGATCCGCCGCATCCTCCGGGGCATCCTCGACGCTCTCGCCGCCGCCCACCGGGAGGGCGTCCTCCACCGCGACGTCAAGCCCGCCAACGTCTTCCTCGCCAGGAACGAGGACGGGGAAGAACGCGTCGTCCTCCTCGACTTCGGCCTCGCCCGCGCCCCCGGCGACCTCGCCCTAACCGCGACGGGGCAGTTCCTCGGCACCCCCCGCTACGCCTCCCCCGAGCAGGCCCGGGGCGAGAAGGTCCTCTCCCCGGCCTCCGACCTCTGGTCCGTCGGCATCCTCCTCTGGGAGATGGCGGCGGGGGAGGCCCCCTGGAAGGAAGAGGGCACCGTCTCCCTCTTCTCCGCCCAGGCGAAGGGTGAGCTGCCGAAGGCCCCGGCGGCGCTCAGGGACCTGCCCCGGGACCTGCGCCGCCTCCTCGACTGGCTGCTCGGCCCCGATCCCCGCGACCGCCCGCGGGACGCCGGCGAGGCGCTGGCGGCGCTCGAGGAGGGAAGGGGAGCCTCCCTCGCTCGCCGCCTCCGCCGCGCTTGGCGCGCCGGCGGCCGGAAGCGCGCGGCCATCGTCGCTGCAACCGCGGCCACCCTCCTCCTCGCGGCCTTCGTGCTGTTCTTCCCGTGGAGGCTCGAGGCCCGGCGGGGAGAAACGATCCTCCGCGCCCGCTCCCTCGCGGGGATCGCCGTCCGGTCCTGGCGGGCGCCGGCGCCCCTCTCCGGGCAGGCGCTGCCGTTCCCCCCGGAGCGTCCGTGGACCCGCACCTGGTACGTCGGCCTCCTCAACGACACCCGCGGGAACTGCCGCAGGCCATTCCCGCCGGAAGCTCCCCTTGGCGCGCTCGGGGTCGACATCCTCGGCGATATCGCCCCCCTCGAGGTCCGCCGGGAGGTGGCGGACGCCTTCGCGGGCGGGGTCCACGGGGCAGCGCCCGGTTACGACGGCATCGTCGGGACGCCACAGCTCCTCGCTCCCCGCGGCCTGCGCGGTTACGGCACGGTCCCGCTCCTCGCGATCGCCTGGGCCCACCAGGGACATTCCCCCTCCGTCCTGGCGCTGGTCGATCCGACGGAGCAGGCCCCGTACCGCCGCGAGCAGCGGTACTGGTACCTGCTCGACTGCCCCGGGCGCCTGGTGATGCCGCCGGTCACCGTGACGACCGGCCCCGAGCGTGCCACCCACCGCCTGCTCGTTCTGTCGGCCGACCAACCCCTCCTGGACGGCCGCCAGGCGGTCGTCTCGGTGGACCCCGTGCTGACCTCCGGCCGCGCGGCCCTTTCCCCGTTCTCTACCGGCCAGCCGGCGGACGGACGCCCCACGTGGACGACCTTCACCTCCCTGCACGAGTCCGGGCGCCTCTTCGCCTC
The DNA here is from genome assembly GCA_027064265.1 of Acidobacteriota bacterium. GTDB lineage: Bacteria > Acidobacteriota > Polarisedimenticolia > J045 > J045 > JAMOQA01. The sequence continues at coordinate 2,991 of JAMOQA010000561.1, read as the reverse complement.
CGGCCCGGGCCGGGTGGAGCTCCGGGTCAAGGACCGGGCCGGGCCCCTCGTCCTCGACGCCCGGACGGGTGTCCCGGTCCGCCCCGGGGACCGCGGTGGGCTCCCGGAAGACACGTGGCGGGAGGGCCAGGCCCGCCTCCTCGCGCTCCTCGAGCAGGTAAGCGTCGCCCGGGACCTGGGCACCGGCCGCAGGCTGGCGGCCCGGTTCGAGGAGTTCGGGCGGGAAGGGGGAGCCGATCCGACCCAGCGGGGGGTCGCCCTCGGCCGGGCCGCGATGCTCCGGATGGAGGCCGGGGATCTCGCGGACGCGCTCGCCGACACCCGCCAGGCCATCCGCCTCGAGCCCGGTCTTCCCGGCCACTGGAAGCGCCTGCTCGACATCCTCGCCCGGACGGGGGAGTGGGAGCGGGTCCGCCACGAAGTCCTCGAGGACACGTTTCCCCTCCACCGCGATCTCTCGTTCAGCCGCGACCTCCTCCTCGCGGGGATGCTGACCGGCCACGGCGCGGAGGCGCGGCGCCTGTTCACCCGTTGGCGGGACGAGGGGGTCGGGGTCGGCCACTACTACGGCGCCTACGACGAGGCCCTGTGGCAGCTGCACCTGGGCGTCGGCCCCGGGATCTCGCGCGCCCTCGAGAACTACCGCTGCTGGCGCACCTGGCCGGAGTTCGCGTACCTGGGCGCCCTCGGCGCTCTCCTCGACGACCCGCCGCGACCGCAGGAGACGCTGGACCTTCTCGCCCCCCACGAGGACGGCTTCGGCGCCGGCCACGCCGTCCCGGTCGTCCCCCTCCGCGCCCTCGCCGCCCGCCTCGCCGGCGAGCAGCCCCTCACCGACGCCGAGATCGAGGCCGACGTCGAGCACGTGGAAGACGCCGCCCGCACCGACCTCGTCTCCCTCTACTTCCTCCCCTGGGCCCACGCCCTCGCCGCCGCCTCCGTGGAAGACCCCGCCCTCGCCCGCCGCCACGAGGCCCGCCTCCGCGAGCTCCGCGGCACCGGCCCCTGGACCCCCCGCGTCCTCGCCCCCCGCGACCGGGCCCCCCGGTAGCCCCCGGAGCGGTCGGGACCAATATTCGCCCCGGGGGAGGCGACCGGACGGGAGAGGCATGGCCGGATCCGGGGACGTTCGCACTTCGCGGTGGTTCTCCTTCCTTGCCTGGCCCCGGAAGGAACAGCAGGTCTCCCCCCTCGTCCGCCAGGCGCTCCGACACCAGCTGCTGGTGCGCACCACCCGGGGCGCCTTCGCCCAGGCGTTCGTCGGGCTCCTGGTCGCGGCCCTCTTCTCCCGCTGGCCGATCGTCGGGCTCCGGGCCTGGCTCGGCGCGGTGATGCTGGCATCCCTGCTCCGGATCGGCCTGCTCCACCGGGTGAAGGAGCCGCTCTCCGACCGGGACGTGTGGGTACTGCGGGCCGCTCTCGCGCTGACGGCGGTCGTCTGGGCGGTCGGCATCCCCCTTTCCTTCTTCCAGCTCCCCGGGTACGCGAAAGCCCTCGTCCCCCTCGTCTCCATCGGGGTCATCGCCGGGGGCGGGAACACCCTCGATCCGGACCCCCCGTCGTTCGCGACCTTCGCCGGGCTGCTGGGGGGCCCGACGATCTGGAGCATCCTCGCCTCGGACCTGCCCGGGAAGTACACCCTCGGGCTGATGGTCGTGACGATGCTGGTCCTCACGTCGAGCGTCGTGGCCGTCCGTTACCGGGACGAGGTGGCCCGGCTGACCGCCCAGGAGGAACTGTCCCGCCAGGCTCAGTCTCTCAAGCTGCTCAACAGGGAGCTGGCCCGGGCCCGGGAGGAGGTCGAAAGGGCGCTCCAGGCCCGCCAGCAGTTCCTCGCCAACATGAGCCACGAGATCCGGACGCCGGTGGGCGGCGTGCTCGGCATGGTCGAGCTGCTCCTCGCCGACGAGGAGGACCCGGAACGCCGGGAGATGCTGACGATGGCCCGGGCCTCCGCCCGCTCCCTGCTCGACCTCCTCGGGGACATCCTCGAGTTCTCCCGCATCGAGGCCGGGGGGATCGAGCTGGAAGAGATCGAGTTCGATCCCCTGGAGCTGATCGAGGGGGCCCTCGCCACGGTGGCCCCGATGGCCGGGGGGAAGGGGATCGCCCTCGGGCTCGACCTCGACCCCCTGGACCTGCCCCTCCTCCGCGGCGACTCCGGCCGCCTGCGCCAGGTGCTGGTCAACCTGCTGGGCAACGCCGTGAAGTTCACCGAGGAGGGAGAGGTCGTCCTCCGGGTCCGGGGCCGGGAAGGGAAGGGCGAGGATGGGCCCGTCTACGAGACCACCTTCGAGGTGATCGACACCGGGATCGGGATCGACCCCGCCCGGGTCGAGGCGATCTTCGAGCCGTTCCGGCAGGAGGAGGCCAGCACCAGGCGACGGTTCGGCGGCACGGGGCTCGGTCTCGCGATCAGCCGCGAGATCGCCCGGGCGATGGGCGGGGACATCGAGGTCGAGAGCCGACCGGGGGAGGGCTCGACGTTCCGGGTCACGATCCCCTGGCGCGGGTTCGAGGAGCGGCCCCGGGAGATGCCGGCCCGGGCGGCCCTGGCCGGACGGCGCGTCCTGGTGGCCGACCCGCATCCCCGCTGCGCCGCCGGGCTCGCGCGAATCCTGCGGGACCTCGGGGCCCGGGTCGAGGAAGTCGCCTCTCCCCCGGACGGCGACACGGGCACGCCGGACCTCGCCTTCCTCGACGCCACCTGGGCCGAGCTGCCGTCCTGCGCGGCGCGGCGGTGCCTGGTGCTCGTCCCGGCGGGGACCGTTCCCCCGGGGCTCCCCCCGGGCCGGGAGACTCTGCTGCGTCCCGTCACGCCGGGCGTGCTGGCGGAGCGGTTCGCGGAAGGGGAGCACGAGTCGACCGGGCCCCGGCCCGCCGAGGAACCCCTGGCCGGCACGACGATCCTGGTCGCCGAGGATCACCCGGTGAACCGGGCTTTCCTCCGGCGAATCCTCGAGCGCTGGGGCGCCGAGGTGATCCTGGCCG
>JAMOQA010000560.1 GCA_027064265.1 Acidobacteriota bacterium | reverse complement strand
GCGGAGAACCCGGACAACGCCGCCGCCGGCTACGACCAGGAGAAGATCCTCTACCCGGTCTACCGGGCCCACGACACGACCGGCGACGGCACCCCGGACTCGCTGGTCGACGACAGCGCCGGCTATACCACCGACGACAACATCGGCGCGGCCCAGTGGGCCGGTCTCGTCTGGACGGTCGGCGATGGCAGCACCTCCCAGCTCTGGCACTCGACGGCGGGAGGCGGCGCCTTCATGGACCTCGGGGACATCGACTTCGGCAAGCGCTTCCACGGGATCTCGTTCGGCAGCCGTCTCCACGGGATCGTCGTCGGCGAGTCCGGTATCTCCTGGCACACGGAGGACGGCGGCGCCAACTGGAGCGCCGCGGCGACCATCGGTGTCGCCACCGACCTGCGGGCCGTCGCGCACGTGGACGAGGACGTGGCGGTCGCGGTCGGGGACAGCGGCACCGTGATCCGCACGACCGACGGGGGCGCCACCTGGGCGTCGATCGCCTCCGGGGTCGCCGACGACCTGCGGGACGTCGCGGTCGCCGGCCAGACCGTCCTGGCGGTCGGCGACAACGGGGCGACGATCCTCTCCACCGACGGGGGCCGGTCCTTCGCGCCGGTCCTGGTCTCGACCGACGACCTCGCGGCCGCCTGCGCGGCCACGGAACCCGGAGGATCGATCACCCTCTGGATCGGCGGGGAGAGCGGGCATCTCTGGAAGTCCACCGACGGGGGCGTGACCTGGACGGCGCTCGCGCTGCCCGGCGCCTCGGACGTCGAGGGGCTGGCCTGTGCCCCGGGCGGGAAGGCCGTCGCCCTGGTGCCCGACGACGGCGACGTCTGGACGACCCACGATGCGTCCACCTGGGCCATCGACCCGGGCTACGGCGGTCCGGCGCCCCGGCAGGCCCGCATGCTCCCGAACGGCAAGCTGTTCGTCGCCGACCAGACCGGCAAGCTCTGGGTACGGGATACGGACGGATCGAGCTGGGACAACTTCACCATCGACTTCTCCTACCAGCCGCTGGCGCTGGCGGTCCGCCCGGAGATCGTCTTCCTCGACGACACGGTGAGCGGCTTCGATTCCGGGACGACCCTCTACTACGTCGTCACGGCGAAGTACGACGAGGGAGACGCGACCCTCGACGGCGAGTCCGGCCTGCTGCCGGATCGGCCGGCGAGCGAGGAGACTCCCGACGACGACCTCGACCAGGTCCTGGTCGACTCCTGCAACAACTTCGAGCTCCAGGCGACGCTGCCATGAGCACGAGGGAGGCCACGATGAGCAAGCACGCAAGCCAGCGGGGATCGGCGCTGGTCGTCGTCCTCTTCGTCGTCGCCGGGCTGACCCTGATGGGCCTCGCCCTGCTCGGCTCGTCGACGATCTCCCTCAAGACCGCGGACGTCAGCGAGACCGACGCCGAGCTCTTCTACATCGCCGAGGCCGGGCTCGACCGGATGATCGGGGACATCACCTGCTCGCTGGTCGGCCAGCCGGACCTCGACCACATCTTCGACAACTACGTGATGCTCCACATGACCCACGGCCGCTCCCGCGGGGCGGACGGCGTCGCCGGTACGGCGGACGACAGCGGACGGGACTACGTGGACGTCCCCCACGGCCGGGGCACCTACACGATCAACATCCTCTGCTACCCGACGACCATCGACCAGGCCCGCCAGATGGAGTTCGTCGACATGAACATCCGGTCGACGGCAACGCTGGAGGGGAAGACCAAGACCCTGCAGACGGTGATCCGCCTCAAGCTCGTCCCGTCCCGGGTATTCGACAACGCGTACTTCATGAACAACTTCGGCTGGATGAGCGGCTGGTCGTGCGGGAGCATCTACTTCCACGGGAACCTGCGGGCCAACGGTGACATCCGCCTGTACAACTCGTGCGTCCGGGGCCAGGGAACCCCGTACTACGAGAAGGTGATCGGGAACGACCTGATCGGCCGGATCCACGACGGCGGACTGATCGCCGGTCGCCGGATCCTCGGGGCGACCAAGGTGCAGGGACCGTTCGCCGACCCCGCCAACCAGCACGAGTACCAGGACGTGGTCCCGATGCCGAACCTCTCCGACCTCTCGATCTACGTGAAGGCGGCGCGGGAGTGGAACGGCGGGACCCCCGGGCCGGACGGTATCTGGGGCACCTCCGACGATACCGGGGGCTCGGTCCTCCAGGTCTGGGACCGGAAGCTGGGGCGGTACCGCACCTACCGGGGCTGCATCGGCTGCAACGTCGGCCCGGACGGGGTCTGGAACACGGCGGACGACATGTGGGGCCGGGACGGCGTGGCGAACACGGACGACGACGAGTCGCCGTTCATGGTCCTCGACGGCCGGTACCAGCCGATCATCATCGACGGTCCGGTGGTGATCGGCTCGCCGGGCCCCGACGGCATCTGGAATACCGCCGACGAGTGGGACGCCGCCGGCCTGCGCCCGATGACCGGGGCCGTCGTGATCCTCGGCCACATCTCCGGGCAGGGGTCGATCTACACCCCGGGCAACATCTACCTGCCGAACGGCCTCACCTACGACAACCCGCCGAACCCGCACCTGCCCGGCTCCGGGCCGCCCCCGGGCACGGGGTACGGGCCGAACCCGAGCACGACCTACCCGTCGATGGACGAGGAGGACATCGAGGCCTGGCGGTCGCTCACGATCAACTCGCCGCCCGCCGGCACCTACCACGTCCGGGACGCGGACATGGTCGGCCTGTTCGCCCGGGAGAACATCATCATCGGCCGCTTCCCGGACGGCAGCTACTGGAACCACGTCGATCACTGGCTCGCCGACCCGGACAACGAGTCGAAGGAGGACCTGGGCCTCGACAACCTGCCGAACACCGGGGACACCAACGAGGGGAACGGCACCTGGGACGTCCGCTACTACGGCTCGGACGGGCAGAACCAGTGCGGGTCCGGCCTGATCCCCGCCGGGTACAGCGTGGGGGACGTGATCCCCGGCTCCGGCGAGGACATCGACGGGGACGCCCGGTTCGACGACACCATCCGCCGGGGCCGGCTGAACCGGCAGGGCCTGCCGATTTCCGGGTCCTCCAGCTTCGCCTTCCCGGAGAACATCAACGACCGGCTGAACTCCGCGGCGTCGAACCCGAACACGGCTCCGCCCCTCGACACCGACGGGGACGGCCTGATCTGGCGCGGGAGCCCCCTGTGGCTCGACTCGTCCACGAGCCACCGCTGGAGCGAGGTCGCACCGAACCCGCCGCGCATCAACGAGCTGGACGCGGTCCTCTACACCAACCACGCGATCGCCGGCGTGTACTTCCGCGGCTCCTCCGGGATCTGCGAGATCTACGGGGCGTTCGTCTCCCGGGTGGAGGCGACGGTCGGCTCCTCGATCTCCATGTTCACCCACGACCCGCGGCTGCTCGGCGGGGCGAAGGACTTCGGGATCTACCTGCCCCGCGAGAAGGCGATCGAGATCCGGGCCTGGAAGGAGGAGGTCCAGGACTGATGCGCGCCTGGTGGCCCGCCCTGCCCCCCTTCGCGGCGCTCCTCGCGGCGCTGGCCGCGCCCGCGCTGCTCGGGGCCGGCTGGGAGGCCGCGCTGCGGGCCGGCGCCCTGGTCTGCCTTCTCCACGGGACGGCGGCGCTGCTGCTTCCCGGGGCCGCGCGCCCCGCCCTCGCGACCCGGCTGACCGGGGCCGCCGGATTCGCCCTGCTGGCCGCCGGCGCCGGTCTCCCCCTCCTGCCCGCGGCGCCGCGCGGCGTCGACCTGGCGTGCCTGCTGCCCGGGGCGATGCTCCTCGCCGCCGCCGCCGCCCGGGCCGGCGCGGAGGCCCGCCGCCTGGCGGCGGAGGCGGAGTCGCTCCGGTCACGCCTGGCCCGGCGCGAGGGTGACGTCCAGGCCCAGGCGGAGCGGATCCGGCGCCTGGACCTCCTCGACCCGGCCACCGGGCTCCTCAACCGCCGGGGGTTCTCCCTCGCCCTCGAGGCCGCCCTCGGCGAGTGCGCCGAGGAGGAGGAACCCCTGGCGTTGCTGCTCGTCGGCCTCGAGGAACCGCTGGCAACGAACCCCGCGACCACCGAGGGCCGCCGGGCCCGGCTCGTCGGCCGGGCGCTCCAGCAGGCGGTGCGCGGATCGGACCAGGCGGGCCGCTGGGGGGCGTCGCTGCTCGCCCTGCTCCTGCCGCGGTGCGAGGATGCCCGGCCGGCGATCGAACGCCTGCGGCGGGGACTCTCCGAGACGGGGATCCCGGACGAGGAACCCCGGATCGCGGGGATCCACGTGGGCGCCCGCGGCCCCTGGCCGGACGGCGAGACCCTGCTCGCCGCCGCCCGGGCGGCCCTCGACGCGGCCCGCCGGGCCCCGGCGGGCGCGGAGCCGCCGGTCTGGCCCGTGGACTGGGGCCTCGCAAGCCTCGAGAACGCCCGCCGGCGGCCGGCCGGGGCCGGGACGGCTTCCTGAACCCGCCCCGCGCTCCTCAGCAGGAGCAGGAACAGGAGCAGGCGGTCGGGGCGTTCGGATTGTCGACGATGAACCCGGCCCCCCGGGCATCCTCGACGTAATCGACCGTCGCTCCCCGCAGGTACTGGTAGGAGATCGGGTCGAGGGCGCAGGCCACCTCCCCGAGACTCCACCAGAAGTCGCCGTCGCGGGGGTCGTCGAAGACGAAGGCATAGCGAAGGCCCGAACAGCCGCCTCCTTCGACGAAGACGCGGAACACCTTCCCCTGGAACTCCTCGGCGGAGCGGGCGAACCCCTCGATCTTCTCCCGTGCGGTCTCGGTGATGGTCATCGGCCCCGGCGCGGGCAGCTCGACCCGGGCCGTGGGCGGAACGGCGTACGCGGCCATGCGGCACCTCCTCGGTGGCCTCCCCGGGGGAGGCCCCGGCACGAGGCTAACCTGCCCCACGCGGCCCGGCCAGCGGACGGGTATCATCGGGGGGCTCCCCGGAACGGGACCCGGGGCAGGAGGGTGCATGGATCGACGCCGCGTCGTGATCACCGGGATGGGAGCAGTTTCCTCGATCGGGACCGGGCTCGCGGAGGTGGAGGACTCCCTGCGGGCCGGCCGGTCGGGGATCACCTTCGTCCAGGACTGGGCCGACCGGGGGCTGGCTTCCCGGGTGGCGGGGCTCCCCGAGGCGGAGCCGGAGTGCCCCCTGCTGACCCGGGCCGTGGAGAAGACGTCGACGAGCAACGCCCGGATGGCCCTTCGCGCGACCTGGGAAGCGATCGTCACCGCCGGCCTCGACCCGGCGGACCTGCGCGGGGAACGGGTGGCGGTGCTGATCGGCTCCGGCACCGGCTCGACGACGAAGAACTGGGAGGCGTGCACCGCCCTCGAGAAGTACGGCTCGACCCGGCGCGTGAACCCCTACACCGTGCCCCACGTGATGAGTTCCACCGCCTCGGCCAACGTCACCGTCGCCCTCGGGACCCGGGGAGAGAGCTGGTCGATCTCGTCCGCCTGCTCCACCGGTGCCCACGCGATCGGGATCGGCGCCCTGATGATCCGGATGGGTCGTTACGAACGGGTGCTCGCCGGGGCCTCCGACGAGATCGACTGGACCCGGGCCGGCGCGTTCGACGCGATGCACGCGCTCTCCAGGAAATGGAACGACACCCCCGAGCTCGCCTCCCGGCCGTTCACGAGGGACCGGGACGGCTTCGTCATCTCCGGCGGGGCCGGGGTCGTGTTTCTCGAGGAACTGGAAGCCGCCCGCCGCCGGGGAGCGCCGATCCTCGCCGAGGTGCTCGGGTTCGGGGCGACGTCGGACGGCTACCACATGGTGAAGCCCCTCACCGACGGGGCCGTCGCCTGCATGACCGAGGCCCTGGCCGACGCCGGGCTCGAGCCCGCCGACATCGACTACGTCAACGCCCACGGGACCTCGACGCCCCACGGCGACCCCTCGGAGGCGGAGGCGATGGCCCGCGTGTTCGGCGAGCGCCAGCCGCTGATCACCTCGACGAAG
>JAMOQA010000559.1 GCA_027064265.1 Acidobacteriota bacterium | reverse complement strand
CACCAGGTACACCTGGTCGCCCCGCCAGAACGTGATGCGGGCGGTGCCGTCCGGGGCGTAGGCGATCTCCGGCTCCCGGTCGTCGGTGCCGTCGTCGGTGAGGGCGACCGGGTCGGTCCAGTGGCCATCCTCCCAGCGGGCGACGACGATCTCGTAGTCGTTCCCGTCGTGTCGCGCCCAGGTGACCTCCGGCGTGTTCCCCACCGGGTCCCACCCGAGGGACGGCCAGCCGTCGGGGTGAGTGCGCCGCCCCCCGTCCGGGTTGAGGACCCACGAGGACAGGACGTGGCTTCGGACCAGAACCCACGGATCCGGGTCGTCGCCGCCCCCACCCGTCGCCTGCCGGTACATCAGCACCAGCGACCGGGCGGCACCGGAACCGTCGGCGTCCACGGAAACCTCGCCCCGTGCCAGCGGGGCGGCGGCGAGCGCCACGAGGAGGAGGACGATCCACTTCCTGCGCATCATGCCCTCCCCTCCGACCGGTGCGGCCGTTCCGGGCCGGGCGGACCGGCCAGCAGCTCGAGGGGTACCGCCTCCCCCTCCCCCGGCAGCTCGCGCGCCTGCTTGCGCCAGCGGCGCGCCGCGGCGGCGTCCCCGGTGCGCTCGGCGAGCCGCGCCAGCTCCTCCGCCGCCTCGCGGGCGAGGCCGTGGAACCCGTGGGCCGTCGCCCGTCTCCATGCATCTCCCAAGGCGGCCCGAGCTTCCGCCGTTTCACCGGCCGCCATGTTCACGATACCCGATGCCAGGCGGGCCAACGCTACGGCGTACTCCTGGCGGGCCCCGGCGAGCAGGTTCTCGAGTTCGCCGAGCAGGGACCGCGCGACTGAAGCCTTCCCGTCTCGCGCCGCGAGCCGCGCAGCTCCCGCCAGCTTGAGGAGGGCCATGTCCGACCTGCCAAGCCGGGCGAAGGTGCGGGCGGCACGCCGGCCAAGCGTGACGGCCCGGCCGATATCACCGAGTTCTCCCAGCGCCGTTGCCGCGGCCCCCTGCAGGTACGCCTGGAGGGCATCCCGGCGACGACGCCTTGCGAGGCGGTCCAGCACCCGGTCGAGGAAGACGCGGGCCCGGATCCGGGCGCCCGCCCGGGCCAGCAGGACGGCCAGCTTGGCGGTGGCCCGCCAGGCCGCGTCGCTGCCGTCGTCGAGCAGGTCGAGGGCCTGCTCGACCCGGCGGGTCGCGAGGGGGAGGCTGCCGTACCGGTCGTAGCAGTGCCCGGCGGAGACCAGGAAGAACGCCCGCCGTTCGGCGTCCTCCGCGCGCGCCGCCGCGGCGTCGAAGGCCCAGGCGGCTTCGAGGACCTGTCCCTCGTCGTAGAGACGCCTCGCTTCCTCGAAGAGGCGATCGGCGTTCCACTCCGAGGGGAACCTCCCGGGCGGGGCGGCGGCGAGCACCTCGAGGAAGAGATCGACGATCCCGATGCCGTGGACCCGGCAGAGCACCTGGAGGTCGTCGAGCGTGACCGGAACGTCCCCCCGTTCGAGCTGGGACAGGCGCGAGCGGGGGATGCGGTGGCCGAACTCGGTGGTCAGCTGCTCGACCTGGACGAGCGAGAGCCGGCGGCGCGAACGGAGCTGCCGGAGGAGCCTTCCGACAGCGGCCCGGACCCCCTCCTGCATCCGGCGATCCTCCCCTGGGGAACCTCCCAGTTGTTCCAAAAAACAACCTACACGACCGGCTGGCCGCGGGTCAAGGGGGTGGCCCGGGCGCCACGAGCCGCGACACGGTCGCAGGACGCCGGTTTCCCGAGGGGGCTCCGCGATCCGGGATCCCGGAATTCCACGATCCCGGATCCGGGAATCCGGAATCGCTGGAAGAGCGTCGCGAACGGGCGCAAGAACACGGGCGAAGACCCGAGGCCTCGTGTTCCAGGGCGGCGTCCGGAAAGGTCCCCCGGACGGTCGCCAGGAAGAGATGGGACCGAAACGGAGGAGGAGAAAATGAGCTGGATGACGCGGATGCCCGGGAAACTCGTCCTGTCGTTCGTGCTGCTCGTGGGCCTGACCTCGATCGGGTTCGGCCCGGTGATGGCCGGGACGTTCGGAGAGGACACGCCGTTCGCCTCGTGCCAGCCGTGCAGTGGTGATCTCGACTGCTGCTGGAACAAGTACCTGGCGGCCCTCGCCGACTGCATGGCGCGGTTCGGCGAGAACGGAGCGATGCCCGACGCAGGGACGCTCGCGGACTGCCGCCAGGAGGCCGGCCGGCAGCGGGCGGACTGCAACTCCATGGTGGACCCGGTCCGCGGCGACTGTGAGCAGTTCCCGAGGAAGCCGGGCGAGGATCCGGACGACATTCACCAGGGCTAGAATTCGCTCGCGGAGAACGCGTGGTTCGTCACGAACAGGAGGATGCCGATGACCTGGAAGGCCCGATGCCGGATCGTCACCATCACCGCCCTGGTGCTGGCCGGTTCCCTGGCCGCCCATGCCGACGGGAACTGCGTGCCGGGGAGCCGCGAACCGGACTGCTGCCTCGACGACTACCTGGAGCATGTGCACGACTGCGTCGAGGAGTTCGGCCCGCTGCAGGAGCGTGTCGAGCGGCGGGACCTCGACACGGAGCGCGACTGTGCGGCCACGGCGGTGGCGGCCCTCCGCGACTGCGGCCACCTGCTGGGTCCCGGCCCGGGAGAGGAAGATGACGAACCCTGGGTCTTCGAGGTGCTGCAGCCGCTGCAGGTGGAGCCGAGGAAGGCGTGGTTCGCCTACCGGGACGAGCTCCGGGTGACCATCCCCGAGGGAGCGGGCGGGAAGTACGAGCTGGTCCTGCTCAACGGGATCCCGGCGTGGGATGACCGGCACCGGGTCCTGCCGGACGCGCCTCCCGCGTACCGGGGGACGGACGGGACGATCCGCCTCGACGACCGGGAGGTGGTCGCCTCGGGCACGCTCCCGAAGGCGGCCCTCACCCGCGTCCCCCTGGTGCTGGAGGAGGGGGAACACTCCCTGGGCATCCGGTTGCGGCCACCCCGCGGGGGCGAACCCTACGCCCAGCTCGCCATCGTCCTCGTGCGGACGGGAGAGTGAGGCCACCGGGGGGCCCTTCGGCGATTCGGGACCTCCGTCCGCCGCCTCCGCGCGCGCCGAGGACGGGTCGGAACGAAGGAAGAGCGCCCCGGGCGCTTCGCCCGGGGCGCTCGGTGCGTTCGCGGTGACGTGGCGGGTCAGCCCTTCTGCTCGGCGACGAAGGACTTGATCCACTCGGTGGTGACCGACTTCGGCCGCTCGATGGGGAGGCCGAGGCCGCGGTCCCAGCAGAGGGAGGCGAGGGTCCCCATCGCACGGGAGACACCGAAGAGCACGGTGTAGAAGTCGTACTCGTTCATCCCGTAGTGGACGAGCAGGCAGCCGGAGTGGGCGTCCACGTTCGGCCACGGGTTCTTCGCCTTGCCGTGCTCCTGGAGGATCGGCGGCACGACCTCGTAGAGCAGGCTGACGATCTTGAAGATCGGGTCGTCCGGCAGGTGCTTCTGGGCGAAGTCCCGCTGGGCGGTGTAGCGCGGGTCGGTCTTCCGCAGCACCGCGTGGCCGTAGCCGGGGACGACCTGCCCGGAGTTCAGGGTGTCCCAGATGTACTGCTTGACCTTCTCCTTGTCGTAGACGTCGTCGCCGAGGGTCTCCCGCATCTTGTGGATCCAGCGGAGGACCTCCTGGTTCGCGAGCCCGTGGAGCGGCCCGGCGAGGCCGTTCATCCCGGCGGCGAGGGAGAGGTACGCGTCGGAGAGGGCGGAACCGACCAGGTGGATCGTGTGGGCCGAGACGTTGCCCCCCTCGTGGTCGCAGTGGAGCACGAGGTAGAGCCGCATCAGCTCGGTGAACTCGGGGTTCTCGTACCCGAGCATGTGGGCGAAGTTCGCGGCCCAGTCCATGTCCTTCGGGCCGGCCGGGATGTGGGCGCCCTCGTGGTAGCTGCGCCGGTAGACGTAGGCGGCGACGTGCGGGAGGTTGGCGAGGAGGTTCATCGTGTCCTCGTACATCGGATCCCACAGGTCGTACTTGGAGATCCCCTCCCGGTAGCGCTTCGCGAAGATCGAGTCCTTCTGGAGCGCCATGATGCCGACGGAGAACTGGGTCATCGGGTGGGCGTCCCGCGGCATCGCGTCGAGGGTCGCCTTGACGTGCTCGGGCAGCCCCTCCCGGGAACGCCACTCGTTCGTGACCTCCTTGACGTCCTCCTCGGAGGGGAGTTCACCGGTCAGGAGGAGCCAGAAGATCCCCTCGGGGAGCGGCTCCTCGCCACCCGGCGCCTTCGGGAGCTTCTCGCGGACCTCGGGGATCGAGTAGCCGCGGAAGCGGATCCCCTCGTAGGGATCGAGGGCGGACGTCTCGGTGACCATGCACTTGATGCCCCGCATGCCGCCGTAGGCCTGGGCCACCGTGACGTCGGAGATCTTGACGTCGCCGTGCTCCTTGCGGAGGGTCTTCACCTCCTCGGCCAGCGCCGAGACCTTCTGGTGGAAGAGTTCCTTGAGCTTGCCCATCGCTTGCTCCCCTTTCCCTCGTCCCGGCGCCGGCGGACCCGGCGCGGGAGGGCTCGTCGATCGGATCGTGTCTCCCGGAACCACCCAGCTCCCCGGCCCGGCGAACGGCCCGGAGGGGGAAGACCGATCCTAATACAAGGC
>JAMOQA010000558.1 GCA_027064265.1 Acidobacteriota bacterium | reverse complement strand
CCGCCCGCCCGGAGGGAAGCCTGGGCGGCCTCGAGCATCCGCACCACGGCGACGCCGTTCCAGCCGTCGCTCCGGGGCCGCGTTCCCTCCCGCACGCAGGCGAGGAAGTGGCGGGCCTCGTTTCGCAGGGGTTCCACCGGCGGCACCTTCGGGATCAGGATGTCTCCCGACCGCACCGCGAGGTGTTCCCCCCAGCCGACGGCGTCCGGTACGCGCTCGGCCCCCTTGTCGTAGACGCGGACCTTCTCCTGGGCCTCCATGTCGTCGAAGACGACCATCTTGCGGGAACCCACGAGGGTGATCCGCCGGATCTTGTGGGGGTCGAGCCACGAGACGTGGACGTGGCCGATCCGGCCGTTCTTCCACCGGAGGTCGGCGAAGACCACGTCCTCGATGCCGGGCTGCAGGTAGTCCGCACCGCGCGCGCTGACGTCGGCGATCTCCTCGCCCATCAGCCACGCGAGCACGGAGAAGTCGTGGGGCGCCAGCGACCAGAGGGCGTTCTCGTCCGGGCGGACGACGCCCAGGTTGAGCCGCTGGCAGTAGCCGTAGAGCAGGTCCCCCAGCTCGCCCTCGTCGATCAGGCGCTTCAGGTACTCGACGGCCGCGTGGTAGAGCAGGAGGTGCCCCACCATCAGGACCAGGCCCTTCTCGTCCGCGAGCCGGGCCAGGTCCTCGGCGTCGGCGCTCGAGAGCGCCAGGGGTTTCTCGACCAGCACGTGCCGCCCGCTCTCGAGGGCGGCGCGCGCGAGGGCATGGTGGGTGGGCGCGGGGGTGGCGATCACGACCGCCTCGACGTCCGCCCGGGCGAGCAGCTCGTGTCCGTCGGCGTACCCCTCCACTCCCGGCAGGGTGCGCCGGTGAGCGGCAAGGACGTCGGGCCGGCTGTCCGCCAGGGCGACGAGGTCCGCCTCCTCGAGGGCGGCGAAGGTGCGGACGTGGTTCCGCCCCCACGCGCCCGCCCCGATGATGCCGACGCGTGTCATGGGCCGGCTCCTTTCGCCGGGGGGCTCCCGGCACCCCCTCGTGGGGTGCCCGGGGCGTCCGCGGCGCCCCCGGCCGCGGACGCGCGCTCCCCGTGGCTCACGCCTGGACCCGGTTCTTCTCGAGCCAGGCCAGCAGCTCCGACTTCTTGTAGCGGAGGGAAGAGGTGCGCCCCGTCCCCACGCGGTAGGCCGGCAGCTGCTTGCTCTTGGTCAGCTCCCAGAGCTTCGTGCGGCCGATCTTGAGGAATTCCTGAGCCTCCCGGCTGGTGAGGATCTCGTCGTCGCGTTCCATCATCTCGGAGGCCATGGTTGCGTTCTCCTTGTTGTGCCGGACCGGTCTCCGCCGGTCCGGGTTACCTGGGTTCGGGTCCGTGGTATAAGCGTCGGGAGCACCACCCCGCGTCCGGAGGTCCCGACCCGGTGAGCCACGACGCCGCCCGCCGCCTGCTCGCGCTCCTTCGCGGGAAGGCGTTCGAACCGCCGGCCGACGAGAGCGGCTGGAGGGCGCTCTTGCGCCTCGCCGACCGGTGCGGCGTCACGAGCGCCGTGGCCCACGGGCTCCCGGCCGGGGCCGAGGTGCCCGCCCGGGTGCGGGACCTGCTCGCGGAGCATGCCCGCAGGGAAGGGCTTCACCATGGATGGCACCTCCTCGAGGCCGAACGCCTGGTGACGGCGCTCGCCCGGGAGGGCATCCCCGTCGCACTGCTCAAGGGCCTGGGGCTCGCCCGCAACTGGTGGCCGAACCCCCTGGCCCGGGGTTTCCGCGACCTCGATCTGCTCGTGCCGCCGGGGGACGTGGACCGCGCCCTCGGCATCCTCGCCGGGCTCGGCTACCGCCCGGAGGCCGCGGGACCCCTCCGGGACGTCTACCGCGTCCACCATTTCCACCTGGTCCTCCGGGGGGACGGCCAGCCCAAGGTGGAACTCCACTGGGCCCTCGCCCGGCCCGCCGACCCGTACCGGCTCGACGCCGCGACGATGCTCGCGGACCTCCGCCCCCTCGCCGGACGGGACGCGATCCCGGTCCCCGGACCCCGCGCGCAGCTCCTCCACGCCGCCGTCAGCGAGCTGCGCTGCGGGTTCACCGAGCTGCGCCGCCTGCTCGACGCGCGGTACCTGCTCGTCGAGCTCGAACCGGACGACCTCCGGGACCTCGCCGAAGAGGCCCGGGACCTCGGTCTCGGCCCGGCCCTCGGGCTCCTCGCGGACCTGGCCCACCGGCTCCTCGGCGCCCCGGAACCGCCCCCCGAACTCGCCACCCTGCTCTCCCGGGGTACCAGGAAGGCGCTCGAGGCGATCGGCGTCGCCGGATTCCCGCTTCACCTCGGACGTTCCGGCCGGCCGTCGGTCCGCCACCTGGTGCGCTGGCACCTCTCGGTGGACCGCGCCCGCACGGTCCGCGCCTACCTCTTCCGCCCCCCGTTCGAGCGGGAGAAGGCCCGGGCGCTCCGCATCCCGGCCTGGCAGCGCGCGTACGCGCTCGTCCTGCGGGCGGCGATCCTCGCGGGAACGGCCGCCTGGCAGGCGTGGCGCAGCGCCGTGGGCCCGGAGCGTCATCTCACTTTCCTCGCGTCACCCAGCTCTGGACCTCGGGGGGCAGGTACGGCTGGTACTCCGGCACCAGCTCCTTGAGTGTCCTGCGGATCCCGAGGTCGTCCATGTCGACCGCCTGGCGGATCAGGGTGGCGACTTTCTCGTCGAGATCGGCGGGCGGGTCGGCGAGCGGGGTCACCTTGTGGATCTTCGGGTGGCTGGTCCGCTCCTTCCGCTCGGAGACGCCGAACAGCTCCTCGCTCAGCTTCTCGCCGGGGCGGAGGCCGACGTAGACGATCGGGATGTCCTTGTCGGGCTCGTACCCGGAGAGCCGGATTACCCGCCGCGCCAGGTCGGCGATCTTCACCGGCTCGCCCATGTCGAGGACGAAGATCTCGCCGCCCTCGGCCATCGCCCCGGCCTGGATCACGAGGGCGACCGCCTCCGGGATCGTCATGAAGTAGCGGCGGATCTCCTCGTGGGTGACCGTCACCGGCCCGCCCCGCTCGATCTGCTTCTGGAACAGCGGAATCACCGAGCCGCGGCTGCCGAGCACGTTGCCGAACCGGACCGCCGCGACCACGGTGTTCCGGTACCGCCCGGACTGGACGTAGTACTCCGCGACCCGCTTGCAGCAGCCCATCACGCTCGTCGGGTTGACCGCCTTGTCGGTCGAGATGCACACGACCTTCTCGACGCCGAACGAGTCGCACACCTCGAGGACGTTCCGGGTGCCGAGGATGTTGTTCAGCACCGCCTCGTCCGGGTTCAGCTCCATCAGCGGCACGTGCTTGTCCGCGCCGGCGTGGAAGACGATCTGGGGCTGGAGCCGCTCGAAGACCCCCTCCAGCTTGCGCTTGTTGATCACGTCGCCGATCACCTCGACGAGCTTCGTCTCGCCGCGGCGAGGGTTCAGTTCCTGGTAGATGGCGAAGATGCTGTTCTCGCCCCGGCCGAAGAGCTGGATCTCCGCCGGCTGGAAGCGCAGGAGCTGGCGGCAGAGCTCGGAACCGATCGAGCCGCCGGCGCCGGTGACCAGCACCCGCTTGCCCCGGATGTAGGAGCTCACCCCCTCGGTGCCGAGGTCGATCCTGGGTCGGCCGAGCAGGTCCTCGATGCGGAGTTCCCGCAGGTCGGACAAGCGAGGCGGGCCGTTCACCAGGCTCGCCAGGTCGGGCAGGATCTTGATCTTGATGTCCAGCCCGCGGCAGATGTCGACGATCGGCCGGATCTCCTCGGCCGTCGCGGAGGGGATCGCGATCAGGATCTCGTCCACCTCGTGGCGGGCGACGATCCGCGGGATGTCGTCCCGGTTGCCCCGCACCTTGACCCCGTGGATCCGCAGGCCCTTCTTCGCCGGGTCGTCGTCGATGAAGCCGACCGGCAGGTAGCCCAGCCGATCGTTCCGGGTCATCTCCCGCACCAGGCTCTCGCCGGCATCCCCCGCGCCGACGACCAGCACCCGCCGCTCGTTCCCCCGCCGCGGGAAGGCGAACAGGGCCCGGAGGAAGGGGAAGGGCACGCCGCCGCCGCCGGCCATCCGCTCCCGCAGCAGCCGCGGCGCGAGCCGGGCGAGGCCGCAGAACACCAGGGTCAGCAGCGCGTCGAGCACGACCACGCTCGCCGGCACCCGCACGTCGGTGACGTACCAGGTGACGACGAGGACCGCGGACGCGGTGACGACCGAGCGCAGGAGACGCAGGAGATCGTCGATCGACGTGTACCGCCAGAGGGTGCCGTAGTTGCCGAAGGCGGCGAAAACCAGAGTCTTCAGGACGACGACCGCGGGCAGCCACTTGAGCTGGTCGTACTGGGCCGGCGGCATGTGGGTGCCGAAACGCAGGAAGAACGAACCACCGAGGGCCAGGCCGAAGGCGAGGGCATCCGACGCCACCTTCAGCAGGATCACCCAGGTGCTCTCGAGGCGCCGCCGCATCAGCCGTTTCCTCCCGCGATCCGCCCGAACCCGGTGCCGTCCGCATTCCCCCGGTGAGCGGCACAGGCGACCAGGGCCCCGGCCGCGCAGCGGAGCGGATCGTGGCGGACCTTCCGCTCCACCCGGAGCATCCGGCGCCGGAGCACCAGGGGCACGAGACCCGCGAGCTCCGGGTCCGCTGGATCGACCCGCTCCGCGCCCTCGTCCCGGTACCGGTCGAGAACGTCCCCCGGGATCTCGTCGACGGGAACCAGCGCCGCGTCGAGGCAGGGACCGGCATGGTCGAGCACGGCCCGCACGTGGTCCGCGGCACTGAACCCGTTGGTCTCCCCCCGCTCGGTCATCGCGTTGACGTAGAGCACGCGGCACGCCCGGGTGCGCTGGAGCGCGTCCCGGATCTCCGGCACGAGAACGTTGGGAATGATGCTCGTGAAGAGGCTGCCCGGTCCCAGGACGACCAGGTCGGCCCGGAGGATCGCCTCCACCACGCCGGGGATCGCCGGCGGATCTTCCGGGTGCAGGCGCAGGCGGCGCACCGCCCGGCCGGCCCGCACGAGGGCCGTCTCGCCCAGGACCTCGGACCCGTCGTCCAGGGTGGCGGCGATCCGGGCCGGGGCCGGGGTGGCCGGGTAGACGCGGCCCTGGATGTTCAGCACCTCCGAGGCGAGGCGCACCGCGGCGAGGAAGGACCCGCCCTCCTCCTGGGCGAGGGCCGCCAGGATCAGGTTGCCCACGTTGTGCCCCTCGAGGACGCCCCCCGACCGGTAGCGGGCCTGGAACAGGCGCGCCATCAGGGGCTCGTTGTGACTGAGCGCCACGAGGCAGTTCCGGATGTCGCCCGGGGGCAGGACGCCGAGCTCCTGCCGCAGGCGGCCCGAGCTGCCCCCCTCGTCCGTGACCGTCACCACCGCCACGAGCCGGTCCGGGTCGTCCGCCCCCTCCGGGAACAGCAGCGCCTTGAACCCCCGCAGTACCTGCGGGAGCCCGGTGCCGCCGCCCAGGGCGACGACCCGCAGCGGGTAGCGGATGGTGGCGATCTCAGTCACGGTCGTAGTAGCTCCCGCCGTACTCGTCGTAGCGGTAGTAGTACCGGTCGACGATCGTGTAGCGGACGTCGTTCAGGACGACGCCGATGATCTTCCCGGTGGTCACCTGGGCGAGGGCCTTGCGCACGATCTGGCGCGACGTCAGCCCCGCGCGGATCACGAACACCATTCCGTCCGCGTAGGAATTCAGGATGTTCGCGTCGACGAAGCGCATCAGGGGCGGCGCGTCGAGGATGATCGTGTCGAACCGGTCGCGCAGGGTCCGCAGCAGGCGACGGAAACGCTCCGACTTGATCACCTCCGCCGGCTTCTCCGGCGGGCGCCCCGCGGGCAGCAGCCGCAGGCGGCTCTGGTTGAGGTCGACGATCGCCGCGTCCAGGTCCGCCCGATCCTCGAAGACGTCCATCCAGCCGAGCCGGGGCTTGCTGAGCAGGAAGTGATGAACCCGCGGCCGGTGCAGGTCGACGTCCATCAGCAGCACGCGCCGGTCCCGGTCCTCG
>JAMOQA010000557.1 GCA_027064265.1 Acidobacteriota bacterium | reverse complement strand
TAGTGGCCGTAGACGAGGACCGTCGGCTTCCCCGGGGCGCCCATCCACTCGCCGTAGACCAGGGGGTGTCCCTTCGTCGGGATCACCTCGACCTTCGTGCAGCCGGCCTCCTTCAGCCGGTTCGCCATCCACCCGGCCGCCTCGTCGATCTTCTCCCGGAAGGCCGGGTCTGTGCTGATCGAGGGGATGCGCAGGAAGTCGAACAGCTTCTCCAGGTTGCTCTCGCGGTGCTCCCGCAGCCAGCGGACGACGTCGCTCATCTCGGTGCCTCCTTCCCTTCCCGGGGACCTCGCCCCGGCCGGACCACCGCCCGGGCGCCGATCTTCGCCGATCCTCCCCCGCGGCGGCAACCTCCGCGCCACGCACGGGGCCCCGCCATCCGCTCCTCCCGTAGGGGCGGCCGGAAGGCCGCCCGCATCGGGCGACGCACTCGTCACCGGGAATCATGCGCTTCCACCACGGGCGGGCGGCCTCCCGGCCGCCCCTGCACGAAACCCACTACCGGGGAACGCGGCGTGTCACGATGCTCGGCACGCTACCGTCGGAGAACGCTCGAGGAACCCCGGCGCAACGGGAGAAGCCCCCGGCGGAAATGGCGTCCTACCAGCCGAGGGCCCGCTTCTTTGCTTCCCAGCGGGCGAGGCGACGGCCGTCCGGGCTGTTCTCGCACGGGATCTCGTCCACCGCGCTCCACGAGCCGCCCGCCGGGTCGCGCCGGGAGGTCCCGATCCGGTCGGCCGCGAGACGCCAGTCGGCCCAGGCCCGCGTGCCGACCGCGTGCAGCTCGAGGAACGCGTTCCCGTCGTCGTCCGGGCCGGCGTAGGCCGTCTCGCCGATCACCTCGGTCGCCCAGGCCGCGTCCTCTCGCGCTACGACCACCTCGCGCGTCCCGTCGCCCCGCTCCCGGAACCAGCCGACCAGGACGACCCCGTCGACAACCGCCACCGCGGGCCAGCGGCAGTCTTCGCCCGCGGGAGAAACCGCCTCGGCTGCCTGCCACGTGCCGTCGGCCGCCCGCTTCCGCACCCACACCTGCCGGACGTTCCCGTCGTCCTCCCACCAGGTGATGACCAGTCCACCGTCCGGCAGCGCCGCGACGTCCGGTCCCCGTTGGTCGGCCACGCCGCCCGCCACCGTCGACGGCGCGGACCACGCCGACCCCGTCCACTCGGAAAGCACGACGTCCCGGCCATTCCCCTCGACCGGGGTGGACCAGGCCACCGCCGGCCGGAACGTTCCCGCGGGGAAGGCTGCCGCCGGATGGCCGTCACCCCGCAGGTCGCCGTCCGGGTTGAGCACCCACTCCGCGGGGATGCCGTTCCGGACGACGGACCAGGGCGACGGGCACGCGTCGTCACCACCCCCCTGGAGCGCAAGGGACAGCCACTGCGGGAACGCCCCCCCGGGCTGGTCCACGGATACCTCGGCCCGGAGCCCGACGGAAGCGAGCACGAGGGCGCCCACCACGATCGCCGTCCTGTGAAGCCTCCTCATGCTTCACCTCCCG
Organism: Acidobacteriota bacterium; assembly: GCA_027064265.1. Lineage (GTDB taxonomy): Bacteria > Acidobacteriota > Polarisedimenticolia > J045 > J045 > JAMOQA01. The sequence continues at coordinate 4,501 of JAMOQA010000557.1, read as the reverse complement.
CCATCGGGCTCGCGTCCGCTCGCGCGGCCGATCTTGCCTCCTCGGCCACGATACTCGCGGACGACGCGTGTTCCTCCCGGTTCTCCTTGCGAGACCAGCGGCGAACGGCCCGCACCTCGGGCCATCGGTCGTCCTGCCGCCGCGCCTCGTCCAGGAGCCACTCCTCGAGTTCCGCGGCACGGTTCTCGTGGCCGGTGGCTTGAAACGCCTCCGCCAGCCAGTACCGGGTGCGGAAGCGGATCCCGTCCTGGTGGAGTTCCTCGGCCAGTTCCTCCGCCTCCTCGAGGAAGGGAATCGCCGCATCCGCCCTGCCGAGTGCGCCGAGCGCGCGGCCGAGCCGCCACAGGACGCCGAGACGCCCGCCACGGAAGGCCGCCTTGCGCGTCTCCCGCTCGAGCGCCCTCAGCTCCCGCAGCGCCTCCCCATCGCGCCCCGCGGCGTGCAACACGTCGGCGATCTCGTACACGGCGCGGATCTTCTCCGGCCGCGCCTCCGAGCGACCGTAGAGGCGCGCGGCCCGCCGGGCAGCTTCGATCGTCCGGTCGACGTCGCCCGACAGACGGTGGAACCGGGCGAGGGCCGACCAGGCCGTCCCCCGCAGCATGGAGTCCTTCTTCCGGTCCGTTGCGATCGCCTCGACGACCGGCGCGTACCTCGTCGCGATCTCGATCCACTCTCCCCGCGAGAACGCGCGGAGCAGGAAACAGCGCGCCACGTCCCTGTCTCGCGGCTCCGCGGCCTCGTCGTTCAGGACCTCGGCGCAGCGGAAGATCACCGAGGCCCAGTATCCCTGCCGGACATCCATCCAGGCCAGCCGGATCCGGGCCCGGGACGCCGCCGCCGCGTCGCCGGCAGACAGTGCCTTCCCTAGCGCCGCCGCGAAGCGCGCCCGCGCCCGGTCTTCCAGGCCGCGGCCCGCCAGCTCGACTCCTTCCCGCAGCAGGTCTTCGATCGACCTGTCCCTGTCCGAGACCCGGACCGCCCGGTCGCCGGTCACCAGGATCACGTCGTGGAGGTACTGCGGCGCGAGGTCATAGATGCGGCAGAGCCCCGCCAGCTGGTCGCTGCGCGGCATGGCCCCGTTCTCGATGCGGCGGACCTGGCTGGGCGAGAGGCGGACCCCGAGACGATCGAGCCTTGCCGATACCTTGTAGGTGCTCAGCCCCAGCTCCTCCCGGCGGCGCCGGAGCAACGCCCCCAGGGAGATTCCCCCGTCCATGCGCACCCTCCTCCCCCGAGGGCCGGGACGCCCCCCCCCCTCGGGGCATCTTGGACGAGGGGAATCTACCGCGGGTGTCGAACGGGAGTCAAGGGGGGCAGCGGCGGACCGCCGCTGCCCCTCGATCCTACCGCAGGACCTCCGTGCCGGTTTCTTCTCGTCTCGGCGAGTCGCTCCCCGCGGTCATGCGCTTCACCAGCGGTGCCAGCATGAACGTCAGCAGGAACGATCCCGTCTGGACGATGGCGAGCGTCGGCCCGGCCAACCGCCATGCCCCCCCGTGGGCTCCGGAGAGGATCAGCGCCGCGACCATGAGGGCCGCCATCGCCGGAACCGACATCCAGCTCGCCACCAGCGTCCACAGCAACCACCAGGGCTCGTCGTCCGTGAGCCCCAGGAGACTCCTCCAGCCGGTGCCGGGCTCCAGGTCCTCGAGCCTGCAGCCCTGGTGCGCCGCCGTGAGATCCATGCTCGCCCGCACGAGCGGTCGAAGACCGAGCCACAAGCCTCCATACAGCACGGGCCACTCGACCATCACGAGCACGGTTCGACTGTTCCCCAAGCCCAGCAGGGAACACCCGAACAGCAGGAAGCCCCACAGGGTCAGCGGCAACGCGTAGCCGATGGAGAGTCTCCTTCCATGGATCAGGCGGGTGGACTCGTCCCATCTTCCGAGCATCGTCTTCACCTCGCTGGCAATCACATCCCCTGCACTTCCAGCCCCTTCTTGCACGTCGTCGTGCACGCCTTGACGTCGTCGTCGACGGCCCCGAAGCAGTTCCTCACGACGAACGTGACGGCGACCGAGCCAGCCACCTCACAACATGCACCGCTGAACGGACCGCACGCCGCGGCGATCAGGCATACGCCACCGGCCGTCAGGCCCGTGGCAGTGTAGCACCCGAAGTAGTTCCAGAAGTACTGCCCCGTGCAGCAGTCCTCGCAGTCGTTTGGCGACTGGACACTCTTCGAGCAGTCCTCTCCGGGACCCATCAGGTGGGCGGCCCAGAGACCCGCCACCCTCGAGTCGTCCGACATGATGGTGTACCAGGCGACCTCCGCCGCGAAACGCTCGTCGCGCAGGCGGTCGTCCCGGTAGATGCGCCGCAACAGCGAAGCCCTCCATGCGTGGAGTGCCTCACGGAACTCCTGCCGGTCGAAGCTCTGGGGCTCAACCCTCACGTACTCGCCGTTCTGAACCTGGACCTCGGTGTACGCGAGGAGACTGACCGCCGGTCCCGAGGTCTCGACCAGGCCGAGGACGAGCATTGTGGCACCCTGCAGTGCCGGATCCTGGAGCAACGCGCCCACGGCATCCGTGTCCAGCGGATTCGGAGCGGCATCCTCCCACCGCGCGCGGAACGAGTCGGCACGGGGGTCGAGCGCCAGGTACGGCTGGGCGACCACCACGTAGAGCCCCGGGACCTGGGTCGGGACCGGGGAGACCAGGTCCCCCCACTCCGCGGGGACCGAGTCCAGGATCACCCCCTCGAGATCGTCCGGCACGACCGGCGCCACGGCACCGCCCGCCAGCGTCATCGGCACCGCGAGGAGCGACGCGAGCACCACCACCAGGACCTTCCTGACCATCGCGTACATCGTCTCTCACCTCCCCGCGAAGGGTCCCCCCTTCGCGCCTCGTGGGGCGGGCGCCCCGGCCGCGGGCGCCGCCCCGGTTTCGCGGGGAGCAGGCCTGCTCCTGGCCTTCGACACTTCCGGGATACGCCCCTCCCGGGCGCGGGACAAGGACCCCGGGGACGCCGTCGCAGGCGCACCGGGCGGCACGGCACGGACGCGCCTCCGGGCGCGCGACCCTTGCGCCTGATTCGGCGCGCCGTCACCGGCGCACGATGGCGGCACGGGAAGCGGGGCCAGGACGCCGGGTCAGCGGCGGCGCAGGCGGGAGAGCAGGTCGCCGAGGGGCGCGGCGCCGGTGACGACGGAGAGGGCGACGTGGACGGCCATCGTGATCCCGGCGCCGGCGAGGAGGCGGGCGGCCCGGGCGACGACCCCCTCGCCGAAGGGAGGCACCCACAGGAAGAACGCCCACGCGGCGACGCCCCCCGCCGCGGCCGCGAGGACGAGCCGGGTAACCCGGCCGAGGAACGGACCGGCCTCCGGCCGGAAGTCCCGCCCGAGCCGGCGCCACAGGAGGCCCGTGCGGAACCACGAGGAGAACGTCGTCGCGATCGCCAGCCCCTGGACCAGCAGCAGCGGCAGGAGCGCCGCGGAGAGCACCGCCTTGAAGCCGATCCGCCAGAAGCCGACCTTGACCGGCGTCTTCGTGTCGCCGGTGGAGATGAACACCTGGGCGAGGAGCTGGCCCGCCAGGTAGAACGGAGACCCGAGGGCCAGGATCGCCAGCAGCCGGGCGGTCAGCGCCGCGTTCTCCGCGGTGAACTTCCCCCAGCGCAGGAACAGGTCGATCACCGGCCCCGCCCCGGCGACGAGGAACGCCGCGACGGGCAGCGTGAGGAACAGGTACGCGGAGAGCGCCTGCCCCAGCCGGTGGCGCAGCTCGTCGGTGCGCCCCTCCGCCGCGAGGTGCGCGAAGTGCGGCAGGAAGACCGCCTGGCTGACCATCACGACCAGGTCGGTGAAGACCGCCGAGTAGGCGAAGGCGAACCAGAGCATCGTCAGCTGCCCCTCGGGCAGGAACGACGCGAAGTTCCGGTCGAGGATCACGTCGAGGCGGGTGCCGGTCAGCCCGATGAAGAGCGGCAGCGCGAGGGAGACGACCTCGCGGACCTCCGGGGCGAACGGCCGCACGACGGGCCGCCAGTACCGCAGGTGCGCGAGGACGATCGTCCCCTGCAGCAGGAACGATGCCGCCGCCCCCGCGAGGATCCCGAGGGCGTACCCAGTGAGGCCGATCCGCGGCCCCAGCACCACGATCGCCGCGACGACGATCCCGGTCTGCACCACCCGGGCGATCGCCGGCCAGTGCTGGCGGCGGTAGACGTTCTGGAGCGAGCCGAAGACGACCGCGAGCACGGTGAAGACGATCGAGATCACCAGGATCCGGGTGAGCCGCGTCGCCTCCGCCCAGCTCGCCTCGTCCCGGAACCCGAGGGAGAGCGCCCGCACGAGGAGCGGCGCCGCGAGCCACAGCGCCCCCACCAGCAGCACGAGCCCGAGGGCCAGCGTGTTGATCACGTTGCTGGCGATCGCCCAGGCCCGCTCTTCCCCTTCCTCGTGGAGGTGCCGGGTGAACATCGGCACCAGGGCGGCCCGGATCGGCATCCGGACCCAGGTGGAGAACATGTTCGGGATCGCCAGGGC
>JAMOQA010000556.1 GCA_027064265.1 Acidobacteriota bacterium | reverse complement strand
CTGGGGATCCTGCATCCGAGGCGGTTCCTCTACGCCCTCGCCTACCTGCCCTACCTGTTCAAGGAGATCGTCAAGGCGAACCTGGACGTCGCGCGCCGCGTCGTCTCCCCGGCCCTGCCGATCCGCCCGGGTATCGTCCGCGTGAAGACGAAGCTCCGGAACCCGATCGGGCGGCTGGTCCTCGCCAACTCGATCACGCTGACCCCCGGAACCCTCACCGTCGACATCCGCGGCGACGAGCTGTTCATCCACTGGATCGACGTCCGCGCGAAGGACGTCCAGGCCGCCACGGAGGAGATCGTCGCGGGGTTCGAGAAGTACCTGGAGGTGATCTTTGGCTAGCAGGCTGATTCTCGAGGTCGCCCTGGTCCTCGCGGGGGCGGGGATCCTGCTCTCCCTGTGGCGGCTGGTCCGCGGGCCGTGTCCCGCCACCCGGGCCGTCGCCCTCGACACGCTGACCCTGATCACCATGCCGCTGATGGTCGGGCTCGCGGTCTGGACGGGGAGGGGGATCTACGTGGACGTCGCCCTCGTCTACGGCGTGCTGTCGTTCCTCGGCGTGCTGTCGATCGCGCGCTACTGCGACCGGGGGGTGTGACATGGAGATCCGCGAACTCGTCGGGGCCCTGGTCACCCTCGGCGGCGCCGCCTTCCTGTTCCTCGGGGCGCTCGGCATCGTGCGGATGCCGGACCTCTACAACCGGATGCAGGCGGGCACCAAGGCGACGACCCTGGGGAACATCCTCACGCTGGCGGGCCTCGCCATCTACGAGCCGGCATGGCTGCCGAAGCTGCTGCTGGTGGTCCTCTTCGTCCTGATGACGAACCCGGTGTCGTCCCACGCCCTCGCCCGGGCGGCGCACCGGGGCCGGGTGCCGCTCTCGGACATCTCGGTGGAGGACGCCCTCGCGGAGGCCTACGGCGAGACCGCCGAGCCGGCGAAGGAGGCCCGGCCATGATCTTCATCGACCTGGTCGTCTGCCTGCTGGCGATCGTGTCGGCGGTGTGGGCCATCATCGCGCGGAACCTGGTTTCCGCCGTGGTGCTCGCCGGCGTCGTCAGCCTGGCGGTCTCGTACCTGTTCCTGCGCCTCGCCGCTCCCGACGTGGCGATGACCGAGGCCGCGATCGGGGCGGGGCTCTCGACCGTGATCTTCCTGATCGCGGTCCGGCGCACCGAGGAGGAGGAGAAGCGATGATCAAGCAGCTCGTCGGCCTCCTCGCGGTGCTGGCCGTCGCCGCCCTCTTCGTCGCCCTCCTGCCCCTGATGGCGCCGACGGAGCTCGGGCCGGTGACCCGGCACTACGTCGAGCAGGGCCTCGTCGAGAACCGGGGCGCCAACCTGGTCACCTCGATCGTCGTCAACTACCGGGGCTTCGACACCCTGGGCGAGGTGACGGTGCTGTTCCTCTCGGTCAGCGGCGCCGGCTTCGTGCTGCGGCGCCGGGAGGGGCTGGTTCCGGAGCCGCAGCGGCGCTCCTCGGAGCTGGTCCAGACGGCGTCGCGGGTCCTGTTCGCGCCGATCGTCCTGTTCGGCGCCTACATCTTCGTCCACGGCCACCTGACGCCCGGCGGCGGCTTCCAGGGCGGCGCCGTGATCGCCTCGGCGGTCCTGCTCCTGCTGCTCGCCGACCGGGACCGGCTGCTGCCCCACGGGTTCCTCTCGGTGATCGAGTCGTTCTCCGGGTTCGGCTACGTGGTGACGGGGTTCGTCGGGCTCGCCGCCACCGGGTCGTTCCTCGCCAACCGCGGCGTGATCGACCTCGGCACCTGGAACCGGCTCTTCTCGGCGGGGGTGATCCCGGTGATCTACGTCCTGATCGGCCTCAAGGTCGGGTCCGAGCTGGCCACCCTGCTCGACACGATGATGCACGCCGACCAGGCGGGGGAGGGCCACCGATGAACCTGCTCAGCCTGCACGCCCTCGCGGTGGGGACGGCGATCGTGCTGATCCTCGTCGGGCTCGCCGGCGCCCTCGTCCGGCGGAACCTGCTGAAGATCGTGCTCGGCTTCTCCATCGCCGACTCCGGGGTCAACCTGCTGATCGTCACCCTCGGGCACATCCCGGGCCGGACCGCGCCGATCATCGACGATCCGAAGCTCCTCAAGGATGCCGGCTCGCTCGTCGTCGACGCCTCGAAGGTCGTCGACCCGCTGCCCCAGGCGCTGGTCCTGACCGCGATCGTCATCGGCGTCGGTGTCACCGCCCTGATGCTCGCCTTCGTCGTGCGCCTCTACGCGCAGGGGAAGTCCCTCGACATCCGGGACTTCGGGAGGCTGAAGTGGTGAGCCCGATCCTCCTCGTCGCCGTTCCCCTCGGGGCCGCGTTCCTGCTGCCGATGGCCGATCGCCTCGGCCGCCCGGTGGCCCGGGGACTCCACCTGCTGACCCTCCTCTTCGCGGGCGGCCTCGCCCTGCGCTGGCTCATGGCGTTCCAGGCCGGCGCCCCGGCGGAGCTCATCACCACCGGCGGGTGGCCGCCCCCGATCGGCATCTCCCTCCGGTTCGGCGTCGAGGAGGCGGTGCTGGTCCTCCTCGCGGCCGCGGTGGCGTTCGTCGCGGCGCTGCACCTGGCGCGCCGGGAGCAGGCGTCCGACGTGCGGGGCCTCGTCATCCAGCTCCTGCTCGTCACCGGCTCCTTCGGGCTGATCATGACGCGGGACCTGTTCAACGTCTTCGTGTTCCTCGAGATCAGCTCGATCGCCACCTACGCCATCGTCGCCTTCGGCAGGGAGCGGGAGGGGCTCGAGGCCGGGTTCAAGTACATGGTCGTCGGCTCCGCCGCCTCGATCTTCGTCCTGCTCGGGATCGCGCTGCTCTACAAGGCGACCGGCACCCTGAACCTCGACGACATGCTGAACCGCATCCACGACGTGCCGCCGGCGGTGGCGCCGCTCCTCGGGGGCGTGCTCCTGCTGCTGGCGACCGGGTTCCTGGTCGAGACGAAGATGTGGCCGTTCAACGGCCCGGCGATCGACCTCTACGACGGGGTCGAGCCGGGCGTGATGGCCCTCGTCGTCGGCACCGTCGTCAACGCGGTCCTCTGGACGTTCTGGAAGGTGATGCTCCTCGCTGGCGACGCGTGGGTCTCCACCGTCGTGATGACGGTCGGGATGGTCACCTTCGTCGTCTCGAACTTCCTGGCGATCCGCCAGGGCCGGGTCCGGCGGATGCTCGGCTACTCCAGCTCGGCCCAGCTCGGGCTGCTGGTGTTCCTGCTGCCGCTGGTGCGGGACGGCCACGTGCCGCTCCTCGCGGCGGCGCTCCTGCTGGTCAACCACACCCTGGCGAAGGCCGCCCTCCTCTGGCTCGCCGGGCTCCACGGCGGCGAGACGATGGAGGACTGGGCCGGCGCCTTCCGCGGGCGGGTCGCCCTCGGCGTCACCCTGCTGACGTCGGTGGTCGCGATCACCGGCCTGCCGCCGTTCCCCGGCTTCTGGGGGAAGTGGGAGGTGGTCGCCAGCCTTGCCCGCTCGCCCTTCGCCTGGTGGATCCTGCCGCTGCTGCTCGGGTCGCTGTTCGAGTTCGTCTACTACTTCGGCTGGCTCCGGGCGATGCGGCCCGACGAGGACGAGGGCGCGGCGCCCATCGTCTCCGGCGCGCCGTTCGGGATCCTCGAGGCGGTGGCTCCCCTGCTGATGGCCGGCGCGCTCCTCGCGTACGGCCTCTGGTGGACCGCCTTCATGCTGCCGCCGGACGCTGTCGCGCTCCTCGGTCTCGGGCTCCTCGGCCTCGTGCTGCTGATCGTGCCGGGGCGGGTGCCGCGGGCCCGGGCGGGCCTCGCGCTGGTCGCGATGCTGGTCACCGCGTGGCTCGTCCTGCCGCTGAAGGTCGAGCTGCTGCTCGGGACCTTCGAGGGGTTGTTCGGGGCGATCGTCCTGCTCGGCGGGATCCTGGTCGCCCTCGCCGGCCTCGGCACCGGCAACGAGCGCCAGGGCCACTGGGGACTGCTCCTCGTGCTGGTCGCCTCGTCCCTCTGGATCCTCCGGGCCGAGACCCTGCTCGCCTTCTTCGCCGCCTGGGAGATCATGACCTGGTCGAGCTGGCTCCTGGTGCGCCAGGGGCGGCGGGCCTCCCGCGCCGCGTGGCTCTACATCCTGTTCGGCGCCGGCGGAGGCCTCGCGGTCCTCGGCGGGTTCGCGGTGGCCATGGGCGCGGGGGTCGACTGGATCCGCGACCTCGGCCATCTCTCCGGGCTGCCGGCCCTCGCGGCGTTCTCGCTGCTGGCCGCCGGGTTCCTGGCCAAGGCGGCCGCCTGGGGGCTGCACGTCTGGGCGCCGGGGGCCTACTCGGAGTCGCCGGACACCTTCTCGCCGTTCCTCTCCGGCGTCGTTTCCAAGCTGCCGGTCTTCGCCCTGATGACCGTGGCGGTGCGGGCCGGCGGCGAGGTGCTCGGGGCGCGCATGCTGCCCGTCGAGCCGCTCCACGCGGTCGCCTGGATCGGCGGCCTGACCGCCCTCGGGATGACCCTCCTCGCGGTCTTCCAGGAGGACATGAAGCGGCTGCTCGCCTACTCGTCGGTCGGGCAGGTCGCCTACGCCATCGTCGGCTTCGCGATCCTCTCGCCCCTCGGGTGGAGCGCCGCGCTCTACCAGGTGGTCAACCACTTCCTGTTCAAGACGATGCTCTTCCTCGCCGTCGCCGGCGTGATCTACCGGACCGGCGCGCGGCGGTTCAGCCAGCTCGGGGGCCTGATCACCCGGATGCCGGTCTCGTTCGTCTTCGTGCTGGTCGGGATCATCGCGGTCGCCGGCGTGCCGCCGCTCTCCGGCTTCGCCGCGAAGTGGCTGCTCTACCAGGCGCTGATGGAGAAGGGGTGGTTCTTCCTCACCGTGGTGATGATGTTCGCCTCGGTGGTGGCGTTCCCCTACCTCTTCCGCCTGATCCACTCGATCTTCCTCGGGCAGCTCCGGGACGACCTGCGGGAGACCCGGGAGGCGCCGTGGCCGCTCCTCGCCGCCCAGTTCGTCCTGCTCGGCCTGATCATGGCGCTCTCGGTCTTTCCCGGCGCCTTCCTCGCGTCCGTCGACCGGGTGATCGCCGCGACGTTCGGCGGGACGGGGCTGCGCTACGAGCAGTGGCTGGTCACGGGTCCCCTCGGGTACCTCTCCGGCCCCGGGATCATGGCGATGGTCATGGTGCTGTTCGTCGTGCTGTTCCTCTTCCTGTTCTTCGCGGGGCCGCGCCCGGTGAAGGTGAAGCAGCTCGACATCGTGTACGCCGGCGAGGTGCCGCCGCCGCCGGAGCAGGTGCACGTGGCGTACGACATGTACCGGCACTACAAGCGGGCCTGGGAGCCGGCGCTGCGATCGTGGGTCGTCCGGTTCTGGAACTTCGTCGGGGAGACGGCGGACGGCATCGCCGAGACCGGGCGGAAGTTCTACACCGGCAACGGCCAGACCTACCTGCTCTACACGCTGCTCTTCCTCGCGATCCTCGGGCTCGCCTGGGCGAGCGCCGCCCCGGCGGGCGCGTCCCCGGCCGGGCCGGGGGAGCGGGCGGTCGCCACCGGCGCCTGCGACCCGGGCACCGGGCCGGAGGCGGCTGCCGAGCCGATCGAGCGCGATCCGGGCGCCGGGGGGACGTTCCCGGCCGCCGCCACCCTCTGCCCCGTCGGCGCGCGGGCCGCCGAGTAGGAAGGAGGACCCGATGGACATCCTGGTGCGGGCCGCCGTGGCCGTCGTCGTCGTCCTCGGCGCCATCCTGTACGGGCTCCTCGTCCAGGGCGTCATCCGCAAGGTGATGGCGCGGATCCAGGGACGGATCGGGCCCCCGGTCTGGCAGCCGGTCTACGACCTGTTCAAGCTCCTCTTCCTGCGCACCGCGATCTGGCACGGCGTGATGTTCTGGCTGGGGCCGATCTTCCGGCTGGCCGGGGGCATCGGGCTCTTCCTGCTGATCCCGGTCGTCGTCGGCAACCCGTGGCTGGAGAACTTCTCGTTCACCGGCGACCTGCTGATGGCGATGTACTTCCTCTTCTTCGGGTCTCTCGGGATGGCGCTCGGCGCCGCCGAGGCCGGGCATCCCCAC
>JAMOQA010000555.1 GCA_027064265.1 Acidobacteriota bacterium | reverse complement strand
CTCGGGATCGGTGATCCGTGCTCCCAGGAACCCGCTGTCCGAGGAGACGCAGATCGCACCCCACGGCATCATCGGTGTCTCGTAGGCCCTCCCCTCCTCGATGGAGCCGGTTTCCAGTTCCGGCAACGGCCGCACCGCGACCTGCCAGGTGAGACGGCGGCGGATCCGAAGGCCGCCGGGACCGGTTGCGGGAGCCTCCTCCGCGGGGGGCGCCTGCGGGGTCGCAGCCCGCCCGGGCCGTCCTGCCCGGTGGGCGGCCTTGCGCCGTTTCTTCCGCTTCCGACCGCGCCTGCCCATCACGACCTCCCGTGCCCGCTAACCGTGCTCGTCGCCATCCAGGTCGTCCCGCGCGGGCGGTTCCCCGGTGACCTGGTACAGCTGCAGGAGAATGCCGGGGAAACGGTCCAGGGCGGGCACGAGGGCCCACGCGAGGAGATCGGGCTCCTCGGTCCCGTCCCCGAAGCGCCAGAGCAGGTGGAACGCGACCCGCGGATCGGCGGCGACGAGGTGCTCGAGGCGCGCCCGCCACCCGGGGCCCGGCTTCCCTCCCGCATCGCGGAACTCGAGGAGCAGCCGGACCCAGCGCCAGGCGAGGAGGAACTGGCTGTCGCGCCGGTGCCACGCCTCCGCGAGCTCCGCGGCCAGGTCGAAACGTCCGGCCTCGAGGGCCGCCCGGAGCAGCGGAATGCGCGCGCCCAGGGGGTCCCCCTTCGGCGGGGGCCCCGCCGCCTGCCGCAGGACGCCGATCGCCTCGCCGGGTCGCCCCGCCTCGAGCAGCAGGCGCCCCAGGTCGACGAGCACGCGGGCGCTCACCCGCTGGCGCGGGTCCACGGGCCGGTCCGCACCCGGGCCGGTCACCCCCGGCGCGCCCCAGCGCTCGATCGCCACGCGGGCGGCCCGGCGGAGCAGGTCCTCCGCCTTCGCGGGATCCGGCTCAACCTCGGCCAGGCGGCGGAGCGCCTCCGGGCAGTCCGGGTCCTTCCGGAGGGCCTCCTCGATCAGCGCGAGGCCCGAGCGTCCGGCTCGTACCCGCCCGGCGATCGCGATGTCGAGGGCGCGGGCGACCGGTGTCTCGCCGTAGGCGAGCGGGCTCGCCCCGTCCCAGTCGAAGAACCGGGCCGCCAGCTCGTCCACCGCCTCCTCGAGGGCTGCCTCGTCGGCGAGGTCGCCGCCTTCTTCCTCGAGCTTGAACGCGCCGGCGACGCTGACCCGCTCGGCGAAGTCCTCGGGGCGGAGCCCCGGGCCCGGCGGATCCTCGAAGAGGATGCCGGTGTGGGCGAGGGCAACCTCGACCTCCTCGCCGGCGCGATCGACGACGACCGTCCAGGCGCCCGCGTCGACGTCCGCGGGACGGGTCGCTGCCATCGCCCGCAGCACGAGGTCGAACCAGGCGAGCAGGCGGGCATCCGGACGTCGGTGGCGGCCGTGCGCCGGGCGGACCGGGAAAGGCAGCCATTCCCTGCCGTCGGCGCGGAGAGGGGGCAGGCCGAGTCGCTCCCACGTCTCTTCCTCGGAGGGTGGCAGCTGGCCGAGGGGAAGCATCGTGGCGATCCAGGGCGGCCGGTTCGCCTTCCCCTCGAGGTCGGCGTAGTGGTGCCTCGAGTCGCGGAAGAAGAGGAGCCCGCGCTCGTCGCCGCGGCCGAGGACGCGGAAGAAGCGGGCGTCGGGGACCGGGGCCGTGGGCACGTCGACGCGGAGCAGCTCTTCCTTCACGAGGAACCGCCACGGCGCAGCCTCGACGAACAGCCGGCACGCCTCGTGGAAGGAGCGGATCGTCCCGGGAGGAACGCGCGGCTTCTGGCCGAGGGGCGGGAGCAGCCGGTCGCCCGACGGGCGCACGCTGTCCCGCAACGCCTCGATCGCCGGGTGCCCCCCTTCGACCAGCTCGACGGCGAGGCCGGCGGGCAGCGCTCGCCGCAGCTCGTCCGCGAGGGCCGCGTCCCGCAGGACGACCACGGTACCCCGATCGAGGCGCTCCTGCGCCACACGCTGGACGACCCACCGGGCCACGTCCGCCGGGGCCGGCGGATCGACGCCCACGATCTCCACGTGGCCGGCGGCGTCCCCCGGCCGTCGGCCGCGCCGCCCGGGCGCTCCGCCGGGATCGCCGGCGGCGAGGAAGATCGCCCACGGCCGGACGGGGCGCGGGAACGGGAAGAGACCGTTCCCCACCCGGTGTGCGGGGTACCGGTCGACGGCCAGGACCCGGGAGGAACCCCGGGTACGACCGTCCATGCCGGAAGGCCTGGTTCCTGGATCGCTGCCCTGGTGCCGGACCATGCCGCCTGCCCCCTCCTGCCCCGCGCCGCGCCCCGCGCGGAGCCCGGCCGCGGGGCGTTCATCGAGGCGCCGGAACGCCCGCTCCCACCGCCCCCGTCCCTCCCACCACCCCCATCCTACCGGGACACCCCCGGCACGCGCACCGGGGTCCTCCCGCCAGCGGGTCAGCGCGGACGGCACATGCACAGGCACGACCCGATGGGCGGCCGCGGAACAGGGCGAAACAAGAAAGAAGGAACCCACCCGAGCGTGCCGGCGAGCCGCCCGCACGATCTCCGCCACGGGAACACCTCGCGGCGCAAAGGAACCGGCGGACACGAGCAGCAGGCGCGATGAAACACGGGGGGAAGGCGAGGGCCGGGGCCACGACCACGGGAACGGCCGGCCAGCTGGCACATTGAAGGACGGGCGAGGGCCGGGGCCACGACAACGGCACCAATAACAGCGCAGGCGAATGCGAGGCGGAGCTTGTAGGCAAGTGGCCGCCAGTGCAAGGCGTCTGCAGCAAGTGGCGGCGAGCGCAAGTTTCCGGCCCCTCCAGGCCGTTTCTCCTTGCAAATCCGCACACTAAAGCGCATTTCCTTGCGCTGGCGGCCACATAACTACACGGCCTTGCGCCAGCGACCACTTGCCCGCACTGCGTGCGACCCGGTCGCATCGCGGGCCCGCCGGGAAGGCGCCCGACCAACCGCTCACCCCCCGCCCGTCCACCCGTCCGGATCTCCGGACGATTTCCTGGTCATCCACCGGGGCACCGATCCGCGTCCACCCGTCCGGATCTCCGGACGCCTCCGCCACCGCCCCCGGGCCATGGATGCACGAGCCACCGTCCGGATTTCCGGATCGACCGCTCGACCCCGCACCCTCTCTTCCACCCGCCGCCACCGCCGGCCTCGCCATCCGACCGTCCGGATTTCCGGACGACGGCCTTCGACCACCGGCCCACCCCTATCCGCCCGGCCCCTCGTCCGGATCTCCGGACGCGCCGGCAATCACCCCCAGCCCATGGAGGTGCGCCCGCCAGTCCGGATTTCCGGACGACGGCCTTCCGCTGCTCGCCCGACCCCCGCCCACGCGTCCACCCGTCCGGATCTCCGGACCCGGGCCGTCCCGCCCCAGCCCGACGGGATTCGGCCCGCCCGGACTTGCGCGTGAAGGCCCGGTCACGGAATCCTCTTGTGAACGTCCCGTGGGAGCCGGCCATCCTCGCCGATGCCCGCCCCATGACTCGATGCCGGAAGCTCGCCACGAGACCTTCCCGGGGAGATCCCGCATGACCCCTCCGCCCCGCCATCGCAGCCGTCGGCCCCGGCCACGGGAAACGGACCCGCCCCCCGTTCCGGCCGGTCCTCCCACCCGCGACGCCCTCGTCGCCCTGGGTGCGGACCGCCTCGCGGACCTGCTCCTCGAGCGGGCGGTCCACGACGAGACCCTGCCCGAGCGCCTCCACCGGGAGCTCGCGCCGGACCTGCCGACCCGCGTCTCCCTGCTCCGCCGCGCGATCCGCGAGGAAACCGAGTCGACTCCCCCGCGCGCCCGGTGGGTCCCGTGGCCGGCCGCCCGCGAACGGCTCCGCGTGGCGGACGAGCTGCTCGAGGAGATCCGGCGCACGATCCTGCCCCGCGACCGCGAGTCCACGTTCCTCCTCCTCGACGAGATGCGACGCCTCCAGCGCCGCCTCGCACGGTGGCTCGCCAGGGTGGACCGGGTCGACTCCCTCCGCGACGCGATCTCGGCCACATGGCTCGAGGCCGCCTGCCCGCCACGCGAGGAGACGATCGGCCGGGAGCCCCCCGCATCCCCCTTCCCCGTCGCCGAGCTGGCCCGCCGCATCTCCCGGGATGGCGAAGAGACCTGGGCCTCCCCGCTCGCGCGGGTCCTCCCGGAACGACTCGGCGCTCCCGCCGCACGCCGCGTCGCGGAGGAACTGCTCGCCGCGGGGTTCCCCGACTGCGCGGCCAGTCTCGCCGAGGCGATCCGCGACCCCGACCTGCTCGAGCGGGCGCTCGTCGTCGCCTCGGCCCGGTACCGGGAGTGGATGGAACACGACCGGGTGCCCCTCGAGCGAATCCGCACCGACCGGCTCGAGATCCCCGCCCCCGGCACGCCGGAGGCCCGCCGGATCCTCTCCACGGAAGGCCGACGCGCCCTCGCCGAGGTCCTGGAGGCCACCGGGAAACCGGCCGAGGCACTCGCCGTCCTCGAGGCGGGCGAGCCCTGGCACTTCGTCCAGGAACGGGCCCGCCTCCTCGAAGGTCTCGGCCGCATCGAGGAGGCCCTGCGACTTCGCTGGAAGATCCTCGCCAGCGAACTCTCCGTGCCCGCCTGGGAGAAGGTCCTCGCGCTGCTCCCCCCGGAACGCCACGCCGAGGCCCGCGAGCGGGCCGTCCGCCTCGCCACCGAACGCGGGAGCCTCGGGCACTCGGTCGCGTTCCTCCTCGACATCGGCGAACTCGACGCCGCGGAGGAACTCGCCCTGTCGAGGCCGCGCGACGACCTGGCCGCCGGCGAGCCCCGCCGCCTCGCCGAGCTGGCCGACCGGGCCCGGGAAGCCGGCCGGCCCGTGCTCGCGACGGCCCTGCTGCGCGAGGCGGTGGAGTCCGTCCTCTTCGCGGGCGACACCTCGCTCTACGCCCGGGCGGCGGGCTGGCTGCGCGCCCTGGGCGAGATCGCCGGCGATACCGCCCTGCCGGACGGCTTCCTTCCCCATGACCGGTTCGTCACCGACCTCCGCGCCCGCACCCGGCGCAAGCGGTCCTTCTGGCAGCGCGTGGACGATCCTTCCTCGCGCTGACGGGACGAGCCCCCACGGGATCGAGGGTCCCGGCACGGTGCATGGTCTTGCAAAATAGAAGTTCACTTCTATACTGCACTACATGATCCCGCGCGCCATCACCGGGCTCGTCAGGGAGCGTCTCCGCCGGTACCCGGCGGTGGCGCTGGTCGGGCCACGCCAGTGCGGCAAGACCACCCTGGCCCGCTCCTTCCGGGGAGCGTACTTCGACCTCGAGCAGGAGCCCGACCGCCTCCGTCTCGACCTCGAGTGGGACGACCTGGCCACCGGCCGCCGTCTCGTCGTCCTCGACGAGGCCCAGGCCTGGCCCGAAGTCTTCCCCCGCCTCCGGGCCGCGATCGACCGGGACCGGGGCCGCCCGGGACGCTTCCTCCTCCTCGGCTCGGTCTCCCCCTCGCTGATGGTCCGGGTGTCCGAGTCGCTGGCGGGCCGGCTCTCCCTCGTCGAGCTGACGCCGCTCCTCCTCTCCGAGCTCGGCCGCCGAACCTCGCTGAAACGCCACTGGCTGATGGGGGGATTCCCGGAAGGGGGCGTCCTCGACCCGCGCCGCTTCCCCCGGTGGCAGCTCGACTACCTCTCGCTCCTCGCCCAGCGGGACCTGCCCTCCTGGGGGATGCCGGCCCGGCCCCGGGTCACCGAGCGCCTCCTTCGAATGGTGGCCGCGCTCCACGGCCAGGCCTGGAACGCCAGCCAGGTCGGCCAGTCCCTGGGGCTCTCCTACCACACGGTCAACGGCTACCTCGACTACCTCGTCGGCGCGTTCCTGGTGCGCCTCCTGCCGCCGTGGCAGGCCAACGTCCGCAAGCGGCTCGTCAAGCGGCCCCGGGTCTACTGGCGCGACACCGGCCTCCTGCACGCCCTCATGAACGTCCCCGACCACGAGACCCTCCTCGGACAACCCTGGGTGGGCGCCAGCTGGGAGGGATACGTGATCGAGCAGGCCCTCGGGGAGCTCTCCGCCCGCGGCATCGCG
>JAMOQA010000554.1 GCA_027064265.1 Acidobacteriota bacterium | reverse complement strand
CCTTGCCCCCCCGGCCCCCCTTCGCGGCGAGGAAGCGCTGGCCCTCCTCGACCAGGTCGGCGAGGCGGGTCACGCCGTCCTCGTCCCAGACCTCGGTACCGAGGGGGACCGGCAGGACCAGGTCTTCCCCGGAGCGCCCGGTGCGCAGGCTGCCCTCTCCCGGCCGACCCTTCTCGGCCCGGTACTCGCGCCTGTAGCGATAGCGGAGGAGCGTGTTCTCCCGGGAGGTCGCCTCGAGCCAGACCGACCCGCCGGAGCCCCCGTCACCCCCGGCGGGCCCCCCTTTCGGGACGTACTTCTCCCGGCGGAACGCGACGCACCCCGCCCCCCCGTCTCCACCGGCGACGGTCAGGACGACTTCGTCGAGGAACACGGGAGGGTCGGGACGCGCCCCGGGAAGGGGCGGGGACGTCAGGCCCGGGGCTCGATGGAGACCCAGTGCCCGTGGCGGCCCCGGTCCTGGAAGCGGACGATGCCGTCGACCAGGGCGAAGAGGGTGTCGTCGCTCCCGCGACCGACACCGGGGCCGGGCTTGATCGGAGTGCCCCGCTGCCGGACCAGGATGTTGCCCGCGCGGACGAACTGGCCCGCGAACCGCTTGACGCCGAGCCGCTTGGACTGGCTGTCGCGCCCGTTCCGCGAAGATCCACCGGCCTTCTTGTGCGCCATGGCTGCCTCCTCAGGCCTCGATCGACTCGATGCGGACGAGCGTGTACCACTGCCGGTGCCCGTTCAGCCGGCGGTACTGCTTGCGCCGCTTCTTCTTGAACACGAGAACCTTGCGGTCTCGCCCCTCCTCGACCACCCTGCCGAGGACCTTGCTGCCGGTCACCACCGGGTCGCCCACCTTGACGCCGTCGTCGCCGGCGACGAGCAGGACCTTCTCGAAGGTGATCTCGTCGCCCGGGGCGAGGCCCAGCCGGTCGACCTTGACGAGGGCGCCCGGTTCGACCCGGACCTGGCGGCCGCCGGTCGCGATGACCGCGTAAGACACGGAGCCCATGATCAGGTTCCTCCTGCTGCGTGCGTGTCCGTGCCGGGGCGGCGCCCGGCGCCACACCCGGATCCCCTGCGCGGCCGGCGGAGGCCGCACGAAGCGAGGATTCTAGGGGCGATCGGGGGGTGCGTCAACCCGCGAGCGGCGAGGGGAAAAGTCAGGCGAAGTCAGGCCTTCGCCGGCGTCCGGGCGATCGCGCCGGACCGCAGGGCGGCCAGGGTGACCTTGACGAGGGCCTTGAAGGTCTCGAAGACGCCGATCCCCTTCGGGGCCACCGCCTCGATCACCGGTTCGCCCTTGAGACGAAGGTGCTGGACCAGGAAGTCCACCGGCAGGGCGTTCGGCAGGTCCCGCTTGTTGAGCTGGAGCACGTAGGGAATGGTCGCGAAGTCGAGGCCGTTCTCCTTGAGGTTGATCTGCAGGTTCTTGAGGGACTCGAGGTTGGCCTCGAACCGCTCCTTCTGGGAGTCGGCGACGAAGGCGACCCCGTCGGCCCCCTTGAGGATCAGCTTCCGGGAGGCGTCGTAGAAGATCTGGCCGGGCACCGTGTACAGCTGGAGCCGCACGGAGAAACCGGCGATCTTGCCCAGGCTGATCGGGAGCAGGTCGAAGAAGAGGGTCCGCTCCGACTCGGTGGCCAGGGTGACCAGCTTCCCCTTCGCCCCCGGGTTGGTCTTCTCGTAGATCCACTGCAGGTTCGTCGTCTTCCCCCCGAGCCCGGGCCCGTAGTAGACGAGCTTGCAGGTGATCTCGCGCTGGGCGTAGTTGATGTACGGCATCTCCGGGCCTCTCAGAAACCGTCGCTGAACAGCTTGTCGATGTCGTCGTCGGTGATCTCGGCGAAGGGGCTGCCGGCGCCGTCGAGTCCCCCCTCCCGGGTGGCGTGCCGGGCCTGGTCGAGCACCGCCGCGATCTCCGGGGCCACCTGCCGGACCCGGAGTCGGACGAGCCCGAGGGAGGACCTGGCGTCGAAGACCACCACGAGGATCGCCGTCTCCCCGACCGCCGCGTAGTAGAGGTGGTCCTGGTCCCCCTCGTGGTACATCGAGAGGAAGGTCTGCTCCCCGATCATCCGGGCGAGTCCCTCGGTTGCCGCCACGTTCCCCGCCGCCAGGGAGGCGAGGGCGGTCTGGTCGACCCCGGGCAGGTTCCCGGCGAACGCCAGGGGCTGGCCGTTCCGATCGACCAGGGCGACGAGCCGTCCGTTGGCCTCCTCGAGCAGCCGCTCGACGAAGCCGGTGATCCGGCGGTGATCCTCTTCCCGGAGGATGAGCGAGCTGGCCTGCATGGCCGGGGGGCCCTCCTCTCCCGGAACGCCCCGGATGCCGGGGCCTCCTCGGTCGGAATGTAGGGCCCCGCATCCCCCGGGGGCAACGCGGCCGGAAAGGGCCGAACCCGGGTCAGTCCTCCCCGGGCACGTCCCGGCGCGCCTCGAGGGCCCGGGCCAGGGTGGTGCGATCCACGTACTCCAGGTCGCCTCCCACCGGCAGCCCGGTGGCCGGCCGGGTGACACGGACGCCGGACCCGGCGAGACGACGGGCGAGGTAGAGGGCGGTGGCTTCCCCCTCGATCGTCGGGTTGGTCGCCAGGATCACCTCCCGGATCCCGCCCCCGGCCACCCGCTGGAGGAGGGCGTCGACCGCCAGGTCCTCCGGGCCGATCGCCCGGAGCGGCGAGATCGCTCCGCCCAGGACGTGGTACAGGCCCCGCCAGGCGCCGGTTTCCTCGATGGCGGCCAGGTTCTCCGGCTGCTCGACGACGCAGAGAAGACCCCGGTCCCGCCGGGGATCGGCGCAGATCGGGCAGAGGCCGCCCTCCGCCAGGTTCCCGCACTCCCGGCACGTGCCCAGGGTCTCCGGCAACCCGGCGAGGGCGGCGGCGAGGGCCCGGACCTCGTCGGCCGGGCGCCGGGCCAGGTGGAAGGCGAGTCGGCGGGCGGTACGGGGTCCGATCCCGGGCAGGCGGCGCAGCTCCTCGACGAGCCGCTCGAGGGGGCCGGGCAGGTTCCCCACGGGAGCCTCCCGGACCTCAGAAACCGAGGCCGGGCGGCAGGCCGAGCATGCGGGTGAGCGCCTCCATCTTCTTCGCGGCCTCTTCCTCGGCCTTGCGCTGGGCCTGGTTCACCGCCGCCACGACCAGGTCGGCGAGCATCCCGGCATCGCCGTCCTCCATCACCTCCGGGGCGATCTCGAGGGAGAGGAGGGTCTTGTTTCCGTCGACGCGGGCGGTGACGGCGCCGCCGCCGGCCGACCCCTCGACCTCCATCGCCGCGATCTCGGCCTGGACCTTCTCCTGGGCCTCCTGGGCCCGGCGGAGCATCTTCGCCATCTTGCCGGCGCTCATCTTCGCCATCGGTCGGTCTCCTGCGCTGCCCCGGGATCAACGGGCATCGTTGCCGGGGGGGAGCTCGTGGCCGTCGAGGAGGACGGCGTCGAAGCGATCGAAGATCTCCCGGACCACCGGGTCCTGCCGCACCTGCTCGAGGACCTCCCGCCGGGTCTTCCGCGGGGCCCGGGCGGGCGCCCCGGTGCCGCCCGGTTCGCTCCCGGTGTCTCCGCGCCGGATCTCGATGGAGGCGGGAGGGTGCCCGAGGACCCGTTCCGCCGCGGTCCGCAGGGCCTCGGCGGCCGCCGGTTCCCGGAGCCTGGTCTCCCAGACCACCGCCCGGGCCGGCAGCGCGATCTCGAGCACCCCGTCCTCCCGCACCCGGGCACCCTCGGCGTGCCTGAGGTAGGCGGCCACCGGGGCCCGGACCCCGGCGACCTCCGCGAGGAGCCGGGCGAGGAGGCCGTCGGCGGGAGCCGGGGGGGAGGCTGCCGGGGGCGCGGGCGCCCGTTCCGGCCGGGATCCCGGCGGGGCGGAACGACTCCCCCCGCCGGACGGGGCCTCACGCGGGGGGCGCCCGCCCCCCCGGGAGGCGGGAGCGGGACCCGGGGAACCACCGCCCCCGGCGAGGGCTCTCCCGGCGAGGTCGGAGAGGGGAGCGAGGTCGGCGGCCCGGGCGATCCGCAGTGTCGCCAGGTCGAGGAGGATCCGCTGGGGGCCTCCCGCCCGCAGGCGCGCCTCGGTCTCGTCGAGGACCTTCCCGGCGAAGGCCAGCTGTTCCGGCGCCAGTCCCTCCGCGACGTCGGCAAGGGATGCGCCCCCCGGGACCGCGTCGCCGCCCAGGACCCGGACCAGGCCGACCCGGTGGACCGCGGCCAGCGCCTCGGCGGTGAAGGCGCGGAGGTCCTGGCCTTCCTCGTCCAGCCCGGCGATCACCCGGAGCGCCCCGGCGGCGTCTCCCCCGAGGGCGGCCCGGACCCAGCGGTCGACCGCTTCGCCGGGGACCAGCCCGAGGGCCTCGCGCACCAGGTCGGCGTCGATCGGGCCCTCGGCCACGGCGCGAACCTGGTCGAGGGCGGAGAGTCCGTCCCGCACGGAGCCGTTGGCCGCCCGGACGAGCAGCTCGATGGCCCCGTCGTCGATCTCGATCCCTTCCTTCCCGGCGACGTCCCGCAGGTGGGCGGCCAGGGCGGCCGGGGGCGGGCTGCGAAACGCGAAGTGGAGGGCCCGGGACTCGATCGTGGCCGGGATCCTGTGCGGTTCGGTGGTGCAGAACAGGAACACGCACCAGGAGGGCGGCTCCTCGAGGATCTTGAGGAGCCCGTTCCAGGCGGCCTGGGAGAGCTGGTGGGCCTCGTCGAGGATGAAGACCCGGTACCGGTCCCGGCCCGGGGGGTACTGGGCCGCTTCCCGCAGTTCCCGGATGTCGTCGATGCCCGTGTGGGTCGCCGCATCCAGCTCGACCACGTCGAGGGACCGCCCTTCCGCGATCTCCCGGCAGGGCGTGCACTCGCCGCAGCAGTCCGCGGCGGGGCCCCGCTCGCAGTTCAGGGCCTT
>JAMOQA010000553.1 GCA_027064265.1 Acidobacteriota bacterium | reverse complement strand
GGATGTCCCGGATCGCGTCGGGGATCCGGACGATCTCCTCCACGTCCTCGATGGCGAGGGCGTACTCCTCGCCCGCCACGCGAAACGTGACGAACTGGGCGGTCTCCTCCGAGGCGGACCCCGTGCCGTCCTCCTCCTGCCTCGTGCGGGCCGCGCCGGCAGCGGTGACGCCTACGGCCCCCTCGTCCCGCGGAAGGCCGTCCTCGTACTCCCGGTCGAGGAGCCGCTCCGGGTCGAGCATCAGGACCAGGGTGTCGTCGCCGTGGATCACCCCCTCGAGGCTGCTGCCGGGGAGCGAGGCCTCGATCCCGTCGGCCGGTTCGATCCGGGCGGCATCGACCGTCTCCACGTGGGAGACGCGATCGACCAGCAGCCCGGCGGGGAGTCCATGGTGGTCGACGACGAGGATCCGCGCACCATCGTCCGGCTCCCGCGGGGGGAGGCCGACCAGGGGCCGGAGATCGACGACCGGCAGCACCGTGCCGCGGAGGTTGGCGAGGCCGAGGAGCGAGGGGGGCGCGAGGGGCACCGGGACCAGCCGGGGCACCCGGATGATCTCCCGGACCGCCTCCATCGGGAAGCAGCAGGATTCGTCGGCCAGCTGGAAGATGACGAACTGGCGGGCGGCCGCGACGGTTCCGGAGGCCTCGCTGATCGGTGCCGTGCCTGGCGAGGTGTCGGGCATGGGTCCTCCTCCCGCGGCCGACCCGCCGGCGTGCGGGACGGCCGCGGTCCCCGGTGGCGATCAGCCGTTCTGGAGCTCGTCGGCGATGGAGGCGATCTCCTCGATCGCCGCGGAGAGCTCCTCGGCGCCCTGGGCCTGCTGCTTGGCCGCGGCGGCAGCCTCGGCCGAGGCCTTCGAGGCCTCCTCGGCGGCGGCGCTGATCTGCTCCATCCCCTTCTTCGCCTGGGCGACGGCCGTGGCGATCTCGGCGGCGGCGGCGCTGATCTGCTCGTTGCCCGCGAGGACCTCGTCCATCTTGCTGTCGACCGCCTCGAGGCCCTCGATCGCCTCGCCGGCCGCCTCGAGGTCCCGCATCGTCGCCTCGGCGATCTGGGCGAGGTCGTTGCGGACGACGACGATCTGGTCCTGGATCGCCTTCACGAGGTCCTTGATCTGGTCGGCGTTCTCCGAGGAATCGGTGGCCAGGTTCTGGATGTCGGTGGAGACGACGGCGAACCCCTTGCCGTACTCCCCGGCGCGCGCCGCCTCGACGGCGCCGTTGACCGCCAGCATCGAGGTCTGGATCGCGATGGTCGCGACGGCGTCGACGATCTTGTCGATCTCCCGGCTGACCTTCTCGAGGGCCTCGATCTCGGCGAGGTTCTTCTTCCCGGCCTCGACCGCCTCGCGGACCCCCTCGACCATTCCGTCCACCGCCTCCTGGTTCTCGGCGAGGAGCTCCTTCATCGCGGTGCACTTCTCGAGGGCCTCGCGGGCCTTCTCCTCCGCCATCGCGACGCCCTTCTCGATCTGGGCGACCGAGGCGACCGCCTCCTCGACGGCGGCGGCCTGCTGCTCGGCCCCCTTGGCGATCTGGCCGATCGCCGTCTCGGTCTCGGCGGCGGAACGGTTCATCTCCTGGACGGCCGCGGCCAGCTCCTCCGCGGCCGCCGCCACGTCCTCGGCGCTCTTCGTGATGTCGGTGCTGTTCTTCAGGTCCTCGGCCAGCTCCTCGAGCTGCTGGGCGGCGACCTCCGACTGGGAGAGGGCCTGGGCCTGGACGTCGAGGCTCTGCAGCGACTCCTGGCAGGCCGCGGACTGCTCCTCGGCGGCGGCGGCGATGTGCTCGGAGGCCTTCTGGGCCTCGCCGGTCGCCTGCATCATCTCCTCGGCGGCGGCGGCGGTCTCCTCGGCGCCCCGGTAGACCTCGTTCATCACGGAGACCATCCGGGAGAGCTGCTCCCGGACCTGCTCCCCCTTCTCGACCTCCTTCTTCGCCGCCTCGGCGCTCTTCGAGACGCCGCTGCTGATCCGTCCGACCGACTCCTGGATCTTCTCGATCAGCTCGGCGATGTTGGCGGCCGACTTCTCCGAGCGCTCGGCCAGGGTGCGCACCGTGTCGGCGACGACGGCGAACCCCTTGCCGTGTTTGCCCGCCCGGGCGGCCTCGATGGCGGCGTTGAGGGCGAGGAGGTTCACCTGGTCGGCGATCCGGATCACCGCCTTGACCGCCTCGTTGATCTGGGCGGCCTGCCGCTCGAGCTCCGCCATCTTCTCGACGGAGGCCGTCTGGCGCTGGGCGGCCTGGATCACGTTCTTGACGAGGCCCGCGATCTTCTCGCTGACCTGGTCGAGGGCCGCCTGGAGTTCCCGGGTCTTCTGCCGTGCCCCGTCGGCCGCCTCCGCCTGGTTCTTCGCCCGGCCCGCGATCTGGGTCATCGCGGCGAGCGACTCCTGGCTCGCGCCGGAGGCCTGCTCGGCGCCGGTGGCGATCTCGTGGGCCGCCTGGCGCAGCTCCTCGAGGGCGGCCGACGCCTCGGTGATGCCGCTCGCCAGCTCGGTGGAGGCGCTGGCGATCCGCTCGGCTGCGGCCTGCTGGCGGGCGAGGGTGCGGGCCCGCTTTCTCTTGTTCTCCGCCTCGCGCTTCAGCTTCGGGTCCTCGGCGACCGCGCTGGCGGAACCTCCCGACGGGGTCTGCTTCACGAGTGGCATCGACTGGACCTCCTCGAGGCCGAGGCGGCCTCGCGCGAACATGCCGGGACGCGGGTGAACGGGGCCGCGACGGGCGCGGCGGGAGAAGGAACGCGCACTGCGGGAGCCCGCATCACCGGGTTGGAACCTCCGCTCGGGGGACGGGAACGGCACGACCATCGCGCCATCCCGCCGCCCTTCGCGGGGACGTATCGGCCCGGTGCCGGGGTCGCTTTAGGGGCGAAAAGGTTGCAGGCGCAGGGCTTGAGACAAGATCGCGGCGGCCCCGGGGGCCGCCGCTGAAAAGTTAAACACGCGCAGAACGTTACTCGGACGCCTCGCCCCCCGGGGTCGCATCGTCCGTGGGCGAAACGTCGCCCTTCGGCTTCCGCGCCGGCGCGATGTGGAGGCGCCGCTGGTACCCGGACCCGGTGGAGAAGGTGCGGATCCCCTCGATCTCGGCGAGGGCCAGGTGCACGAGGCGCCGCTCGTAGGGGCCCATCGGGGGCATCTTGCGGGTCCTGCCGGTCTCGAGGACCTCCTGGGCCAGGCGCTTCGCCTTCTCGACGAGGCGGGCCTCGGCCGCCTCCCGGTGGCCGCCGGCGTCGATGGAGACGCGCCCCTCGAGGCGGCCGTCCTTCTGGAGGATCCGGTTCGCCAGGTACTGGAGGGCGTCGAGCCCCTCGGCGTTCTCCTCGAGCAGGAGCGGCACGTCCTCGCCGTCGAGCTTGACCCGGAGGCCGGCGGGGGTCTCCACCACCTCGGTCACCTCGAGGGCCAGGTCGAACCCGGCGATCAGCCCGCGGGCGAGGGAGGCGAGGATCTCCCTCGGATCGGTGACGTCCTGGGGGGGCAGGAGGGCGGGCAGCTCCGGCGGAGCGGCGTCCCCGTCGCGGTCCCGGTGCCGACCACGGCCCCGCTCCCGGCGCTCTCCCCGGTCGCCGCGCCGGTCGGCCCGGTCGCCGCGTCGGCCACCGCCGCCCTGGCGCACGGGGTCGCCCGCCTCGAAGTTGGGGGTCACCCCCTCCCGGGGCCGGACCGCGATGGTGACCCGGGCCGCGCCGGGGTCGACCGGGCCGACCTTCGGCTGCTCGACGATCTCGATGTCGAGGTCCTGGCGCCGCAGGCCGAAGTGCTTCCGGGCCGCGGCCACCGCCTCGGTCATGTCCCTGCCGGTGAACTGCACCCGCTCGTCGCTCATCGTCGTCGCCTCACTTCTTCTTCGCCGGCGCGCTGCCGGCCGCGGCCACCGCCGCCTCGGCGTGCCGGTTGATCAGGACCTGCTGCACGATCCCGAGCACGTTGTTGGTCAGCCAGTACACGACGAGGCCCGAGGGCAGCTTGAGGAAGAACCAGGTGAACATGATCGGCATGAACAGCATCATCCGCTGCTGGCTCTTCTGCTGCGGATCCTCGGTCTTCGTCATCGTCATCAGCTGCTGGGCGAGCATCGTCACGCCCATCACGATCGGGGTGACGTAGTACGGATCCATCGCGGAGAGGTCGCGGATCCACCCGAAGAACGGCGCGCCGCGCAGCTCGATGCTGACGGTCAGCACCGTGTACATCGCGTAGAGGACGGGGAGCTGGAGGAGCATCGGAAGGCAGCTCGTCAGGGTCGCGGCGGGGTTGACCCCCTCGCGCCGGTAGAGCTCCATCATCTCCTCGTTCATCTTGCGGCGGGACTCGACGTCGCGCTTGTCCCGGTACTTTTCCTTCAGCTTGCGGATCTTCGGCTGGAGCCGGGCCATGTCCTGCTGGGTCTTCCGCATCTTGACCATCGAGCGGTGGGTCAGCGGGAAGAACAGCAGGCGGATGATCACCGTGATGATCACGATCGCCCAGCCCCAGTTGCCGACGACGCCGTAGAGCCAGCGAAGCGCCAGGTAGAGGGGGTGGGCGAGGAAGCCGAAGAAGCCCCAGTTCACCAGGGAGCGCAGGTCGACGCCCAGCGTGCGGTCCGCCGCCTCGAGGACGTCCCCGGCCTTCGGTCCCGCGAGGATCGCGAGGCTCCGGGCGCCGGCGTCGATGCCGAGGGCCGGCTTGTCGCGCCCGTGGGCCGGATCCGCCGGGAAGAGCCGGAGCCGGAGGGGGGCCTGCTCCCGGGGCACCAGGGCGATGGCGAAGTACTGGGAGTCGAGGGCGATCCAGCGGGGCGCGGTGGCGCCGGTCCAGTGGACGTCCCCGTCGACCTTCCCCGGGCGGTACCGCTCGATGCCGCCCGGAAGGGCCGCGACCACCCGGCCCCGGTAGGCGTAGCGGTTCGCCTGCTCCGCCTCGGTGGCCTGGCCGATGCCCGGCCCGAACGCGACCATCGCTGCCGGGAGCGGCCGGCCGGCGAGGCGGACGTCCCACTCGACCCAGGCGAGGTAGCTCTCGTCGTCCGGGAGGTAGAGGGTCTTCTCGGCGGCGAGGCCCTTGCCGTCGGCGTAGCGGAAGCGGGCGCGGAGGATGCGCGGCACCGCGTCGGGGCCCGGCATGCCGAGCCGCTCCCGGTCCCCGGGGGTCGCCTCGTCGATCTCGAGGACGTACCAGGCGGAGGCGAGGGCCTCGCGCAGGGCGGGGTCGTCCACCTCGATCGTCAGCGGTTCGCGGTGGAGGGCCCGGGCGGCGGGGGAGACCAGGTCGACCACCCCCGCGTCCGGCTGGCCGGGGACCAGCTCGTAGCGGGGAAGCTTCCAGGTGAGCACCCGGCCGCCCCGTGGCGAGAGCTTGAGGCGGGCGACCTTCGTCTCGAGGGTGACCGGTTCCTGGCCGGGCTCCCCCTCGATCTTCTCCCACTCGCCCGCCGGGGCGGCGTCGCCGGCGGACGCCGCGCCCGGGGTGGTCGCGGCCGCGGCGGCGCCGGTAGCGTCGGCGGAGGGCTCGCCGGTCTCGGCCGCGGCCTCCTCTGCCGCGGGGGCCTCGGGCCGGGGCTTCGGCTTCGGCGGGGGGAAGAGCCAGGTCCAACCCACCAGGACGAGGACGGACAGGGCCATGGCCACGACCAGGCGGACGATGCCATCACGATCCATGGGTCACCACGTACCTTCCTTGGCCGGATCCCGGCGACGAGTGCGAGGCGCCACGGCGGGCGGCCTTCCGGCCGCCCTTGCGGGAAACCACGACCCGCGCGTCCTGTAGGGGCCGGCGGCAGCCGGCCCGCCGTGGGCGGCGCACCGTGCGTCGTGCTCCAGCGCGCCCGCCCGCCCGTCCGGCCCTGCAACCGTTTCCCGACCCGTAGGGGCGCAGCGTGCTGCGCCCGTGCGCCGCGAAGCGGCGCCCATGGCCGGGCTTCGCCCGGCTGGGCCCTCGCACGCTCGACCCCTACGGATTGAGCGTACGGGCGTAGGGGCGCAGCGTGCTGCGCCCGTGCGCCGCGAAGCGGCGCCACCCACGGCGGCCCTCCGCCGCGGCGGCATGTCGAACCCTCCCGGCGACCACGGGTTGCACCGAAGGATCCGCCAGGCCGC
>JAMOQA010000552.1 GCA_027064265.1 Acidobacteriota bacterium | reverse complement strand
CCCGGCGTGATGTCCCCGATGGCGAGCACGTGGGGGACCCTCGTCCGGCAGCGATCGTCCACCGGCAGGAAGCCCCGCTCGTCCGTCTCGAGCCCGAGGGCCTCGAGGCCGATCCCGTCGGTGTTGGGCGCGCGCCCGACGGCGAGGAGCACCCGGTCGAAGACGTGGGTCTCCTCGGTGCCGTCCTTGCCGGCGAGCACGACCCGGTATCCATCGCCGTCCCGTTCCATCCCCTTCACCGTCGTCTCGAGCCACAGGTTCCGGAACCGGCGGCGGGCGTTCTTCTCGACGACGGCGGCCAGGTCCCGGTCGACGCCGGCGAGGATCTCCGGGAGCACCTCGACGACCGACACCTCGCTGCCGAGCCCGGCGTAGACGAACCCGAGCTCGAGACCGATGTACCCGGCGCCGACGACCAGCAGCTTCCCGGGGACCTCCTCGAGGGCGAGGGCGTCCCGGGAGGTCCAGCAGTCGAGCCCCCCGGCGAACGGGAGCGTCTTCACCCGGGACCCGGTCGCGAGGATCGCCCGCCTGAACTCGATGGCGGCGACCTCGGCCCCCTCGAGGGCGACCCGGTGGGGCCCCTCGAAGCGGGCCCGGCCCCGGACGATCTCCACGCCCCGGCGCTCGAGGAGGCCGCGGACCCCCTTCGCCAGGGTGTCCGAGACCTGCCGGCGGAACCGCTGGAGCCCCTTCCGGTCGATCCGCACGTTCTCGGCCAGCAGCCCGAAGCGCTTCCCGCCGCGCACCCCCTCGGCGAGTTCCGTGGCGTGGACCAGCGCCTTCGAGGGGATGCACCCCTCGAGCAGGCAGACCCCGCCGAGCTGCTCCCGCTCCTCGACGAGGGTGACCTCGAGGCCGAGGTCGGCGGCGTGGATCGCGGCGACGTAGCCGCCGGGCCCGGCGCCGATCACCAGGACGTCCGTCTCCTGGACGAGGGATCCCATCACCATCCGCGCATCCTCCTCAGGGCGTGTCGAGGAGCCACGAGATCGGCTCCTCGAGGCGCCGGCGCAGGGCGTTCACGAAGCGGGCGGCGTCGGCGCCGTCCGCGATCCGGTGATCGAAGGCCAGGGTGACCGGCATGATCGTGCGGACGACGATCTCGCCGTCCCGGACCACCGGCCGGGGGCGCGCCTGGCCCATGCCGAGGATCGCGCACTCCGGGTAGTTGATCGTCGGGATCATGCCGGTGCCCCCCAGGGGACCGACGTTCGTCACGGTGAACGTGCCGCCCTGCAGGTCCTCGACCCCGATCTTCCCGGACCGGGCCTTCTCCGCGAGGGCGACGATCTCCGCGGAGATCTCCCGGATCGACTTCCGGTCGACCTCGCGGATCACGGGGACGATCAACCCGCGGCCCGAGTCGACCGCGATGCCGATGTTCCAGAACTTCTTGTAGACGATCTCCTCGCGCACCGGGTCGAGGCTCGCGTTGAACATCGGGAAGTCCCGGAGCGTCCGGGCGGCCGCCTTGAGCACGAAGGCGAGCAGGGTGAGGCGGGCGCCGCCCCGCTCCCGCTCCCGCTGCCGGAACTCCTCGAGGACGGTGACGTCCACGTCTTCCATGTGGGCGACGTGGGGGACGACGACCATCGACGTCGTCATCTTCCGGGCGACCCTGCGGCGGATCGAGCGCAGCGGCTCCTTCTCCACCGGGCCCCACTTCGTGAAGTCCGGCAGCGGTCCCACCTCGAGGAACGGGACCCGTCCGCCGCCGGTGAAGGCGGGGGCCTCCCCGGGCTCCTCGGCCGGCGCCGCCGGGGCCGGGGCGCCCCCCTCCGCGAACCGGCGCACGTCCTCCGGCGTCACCCTCCCACCGGGGCCGGTCCCCGGCACCAGCCGGATGTCGACCCCGAGTTCCCGGGCGAGGCGCCGGGTCGAGGGGGCGGCGGCCACCCGGCGGGCCGGTCCGGTCGCGGCGGTCGGCGGGGCCGGCGCGGGCGCTTCCGCCGCCACTGCCTCCGCGGCGGCCGGCGGCGGCGCCTCGGCGGGGGTGGGCGTCTTCTCCTCCTCCGGCGTTTCCGCCACGGTCTCGCCGCTGCCGTCGTCGATGACGGCGATCACCTGGCCGACCTCGATGATGTCGCCCGGCTTGCCGACGATCTTCACCACCTTCCCCCCGCGGGGAGAGGGGATCGTCACCGCCGCCTTGTCGGTCTCCACGTCGAGGAGCGGCGCGTCCTCCTCGATCACGTCCCCGGGGGAGACGTGCCAGGCGAGGATCTCTCCCTCGTGGATCCCCTCTCCCAGGTCCGGCAACTTGAACTCGAACACGTCCCGGTCCTCCTCGGCTCAGAAGTCGAGGGTCTCCTCGATCCCCTTCCGGATCCGCTCGACCCCGGGGAAGAACGCCTCTTCCCGGGCGAAGTACGGGGTGTTGACGTCCCAGGAGGCGATCCGCTTCACCGGGGCCTCCAGCCAGAGGAGCGCCTCGTCGTTGACGGTGGCGATGATCTCCGACGCGGGCCCGAAGGAGAGGGGCGCTTCCTGGACGACGACCATCCTGCCGGTCTCCTTCACCGCCCGGACCAGGGTCTCCCGGTCGAGGGGGGAGATCGTCAGCAGGTCGATCACCCGGATCGAGACGCCGCGGGCCTCTTCCACCTGCTCCACCGCCGCGAGGGTCGGCCGGAGCATCGCTCCCCAGGAGACCACCGCGAGGTCGTTCCCCTCGCGGGCGATCCGGGCCCGGCCGATCTCCATCGTCTCGGGCTCCTCCGGGACCTCCTCCCGGAACGCCCGGTACGACTTCTTCGGCTCCATGAAGATCACCGGGTCCGGGTCCCGGATCGCCGCGGCCAGCAGCGCGCGGGCGGTCCGCGGGGTGGAGGGGATCACCACCTTGAGCCCCGGGACGTGCGCGAAGATCGCCTCCCGGCTCTCCGAGTGGTGCTCGAGGGCCCGCACGCCGCCGCCGTAGGGCATCCGCACCACCAGCGGCACGCCCCGCTGGCCGCAGGTCCGCGACCGGTAGCGGGCGGCGTTCCCCTCCAGCTGCCCGAGGGCGAGGAGGGCGAACCCGGAGAACTGGATCTCCGCCACCGGGCGCAGGCCCCCGAGGGCCATCCCGATCGCCGTGCCGACGATCGCCGACTCGGCGAGGGGGGTGTCGATCACCCGCGGCTCGCCGAACTTGGCGAGGAGGCCGGCGGTCACCCGGAAGACGCCCTCGTTGACCCCCACGTCCTGGCCGAGGACGAGGACCGAGTCGTCCCGCTCCATTTCCTGGTGGAGGGCGAGGTTGATCGCCTGGACCATCGTCATCCGGGCCATCAATCCACCCCCTTCCCGGCGTCCGCCCCCGGCAGGGAGGCGAGGAACTCCTTCCGCTGGGCCTCGAGCTCGGCGGGGGGCGTCGCGTACACCCGGTCGAACGGCACGTCCGGCCGGGGCGGCTTCCAGGTCTCGTACGCCTTCACCGCCTCGTCGATCGTCTCCTTGCAGCGGGCGCGCAGCTCCGCCTCCCGCTCGTCGTCCCACAGCTTCCTCTTCTCGAGGAGCAGGCGGGTGCGGACCAGGGGGTCGCGCCGCTGCCACGGCTTCACCTGCTCGTCGCTGCGGTACCTGGTCGGGTCGTCCGCCGTCGTGTGCATCATCAGGCGGTAGGTCAGCGCCTCGACGAGCGTCGGCCCCTCGCCGGCCCGCGCCCGCGCGAGGGCGTCGCGGACCGCCACGTACGTGGCGAGGGGGTCGTTGCCGTCGACCCGGATCCCGGGCATCCCGTAGGCGATCGCCTTCTGGGCGATCGTCTCCGAGGCGGTCTGCTTCTCGAACGGAGTCGAGATCGCCCACTGGTTGTTCTGGCAGACGAAGACCACCGGCGCCTTCCAGACGGCCGCGAAGTTCAGGGCCTCGTGGAAGTCGCCCTCGGAGGTCGAGCCGTCCCCGAAAAAGGCGACCACCGCCGCGTCCTCGCCCCGCAACCGTTCCGCGTAGGCGAGGCCGACCGCGTGGGGGACCTGGCTCGCCAGGATCACCGCGATCGGGAGGGTGCGGGCCTCCTCGGGGAAGACGTTCCCCTCCTCCCAGCCGCCCCAGTAGAGCAGGATCGTCGAGAGGGGGATCCCCCGCATCAGCATCGCCCCCATCTCCCGGAAGGAGGGGACGAGCCAGTCCCGGGGCCCCATCGCCAGGGCGGGACCGACCGACGCCGCCTCCTGGCCGGTCGCCGGTCCGAACGTGCCGATCCGGCCCTGGCGCTGGAGGCGCAGCATGCGCTGGTCCGCCTCCCGGGCGAGGATCATCGCCTCGTAGAGCCGGACCAGGTCCTCGTCGGGAAGACCCGGGTCCAGCTTCGGGTCGACCTTGCCCTTCTCGTCCAGCACCTGGAGGAAGGGCACCTGGAACCTCTGCACGATCTTCCGTGGCATCGTCGTTCGTCCTCGGGTGGCGCCGGGATCCTACACGGCCCGTCGGGGCGCGGGACAGGGTCGGGCTGACTTACCGGTGAAGAAATCCAGTCAGTCTCCCGGGCCGGGAAAACGCGGCGCCGGGGCGCCGCGTCCTCCGGTGGATCACTTCGCCTGCTTGCGGGCCAGCTCGTCGTCGATCACCTCCTGGAAGGTCTCGTACGGCTGGGCGCCGGAGATCATCCGGCCGTTGACGAAGAACGCCGGGGTCCCGGTGACGCCCGCCCGCTTGCCGGCCTCGACGTCCTTCTCGATCTCGGCCTGGCGGCGGCCCGACTCGAGGCACTCCTTGAACTTCGCCTGGTCGACGCCGACCTCGCCGGCGAACTTCACGAGGCTGTCCCTGTCGAGGGAGTGCTGGTTCTGGAACAGCTTCTCGTGGTAGGCCCAGTACTTGTCGTTGCCTCCCAGCTCGTAGACGCAGCCGGCGGCCTGGGCGGCGTCCATCGCGTGCTGGTGGAAACCGAGCGGGAAGTCGCGGAAGACGTACCGGACCTTCCCCTTGTAGTTCTCGAGGACCCGGGCGATCGTCCGCTCGGCCCGGCCACAGAACGGGCACTGGTAGTCGGAGAACGCGACGATCGTCACCGGGGCGTCCGCCGGCCCCTCGGCGGGGTCGTCGTCCGGCGAGACGTCGATCCGCGGCGGCTCGAGGAGCACCTGCACCTTCGTGCCCTTCTTCAGGGAGGCGACCAGGTCCTCGAAGAGGCGCTGGCTCTGCTGCCGCTTGAGGAAGTCGACGATCCGCGGCTTCGCCTGCTCGAGGGTCTGGCCCCGCAGCTTGCTCTTGTACTTCTCGTAGGTCTGCCTGATCTCGTCCTCGGTCGGCTCGGTGACCTTCGAGTCGACGTGGTCCTGCAGGTACTGGTCGAGGGTCTTCCCCTCCTTCTTCGCCGCCACCTCGAGGAGGTGGTCCACGACGATCCGGTCGAGGGTCTGCTTGAGGATCTCGTACTCCTGCTGGCGCAGCTTCTGCAGCTCGCTGGCGGCGGCCTCGGTCAGCTCCGCCCGGGTGATCGACCGGTCGCCGACGACCGCGACCACGTCGCCGTCCTTCGCCGGGGTGCCGGCGAGAACCGGGGAAATTGCCAGGAGGGCGAGAACGAGGAAGAGCGAGAGGGAACGTGTCGGTGTCATCATGGACTCTCCAGGGAAACGGCCGGCACGGGGCGCGGCGAGCGTCGCCCCCGCGGGCCCGGACGCCTTAGACTAGCGGCGGGCCCGGGGACCGGCAAATCGGGACCCCGGGGGTCGGTAATGCGGCTGCCGGAGGGCGCCGGGCCGGGAAGGAGGAGCAGATGACCGCGCGGGACGAGGACTTCCGGCTTTCGCGGGACCCCCGCATCGAGCCGCCGGCGGGTCCGGTGGTGCTGGTGATCCTGGACGGGGTCGGGATCGGCCCCGGGGACGAGTTCGACGCCGTGGCCCTCGCCCGGACGCCGACCATCGACCGGGTGCGGCGCGAAGGATGGACCACCCGGCTCAAGGCCCACGGGACCGCGGTCGGCCTGCCGAGCGACAGGGACATGGGGAACTCCGAGGTCGGGCACAACATCCTCGGGGCCGGCCGGGTGTTCGACCAGGGGGCGAAGCTGGTCGACCGGGCCATCGAGACCGGCGAGATCTGGAAGGGGGCCTGGGCCGAGATCGTCGAGCGGCTCCACCGGACGGGAGGCGCCCTCCATCTCATCGGGCTGCTCTCCGACGGGAACGTCCACTCCCACGAGAAGCATCTCCACGCCCTCCTGCGCCGTGCCGACGAGGAGGGGCTCCCGCGGGTCTACGTTCACATCCTGCTCGACGGTCGGGACGTGCCGGAGACCTCGGCGCTCACCTACGTCGATCGGCTCGAGGAGGTCCTCGCGGAGATCCGCGGGAAGGGAGACCGGGACTACCGGATCGCCTCCGGCGGGGGCCGGATGGTCGTCACGATGGACCGGTACGAGGCGGACTGGTCGATCGTCGAGCGGGGCTGGCACGCTCACGTGCTCGGGGACGCGCGGCCGTTCCGGTCGGCCCGGGAGGCGATCGAGACCTTCCGGCAGGAGGAACCCGGCATCATCGACCAGTACCTGCCGGCCTTCACGATCGTCGGGGAGGACGGGAAGCCGGTCGGGCCGATCGAGGACGGCGACGCGGTGATCCTCTTCAACTTCCGGGGAGACCGGGCGATCGAGCTCTCCCGCGCGTTCGAGGAAGGGGACGAGTTCGACAAGTTCGACCGGGTGCGCCGCCCCGACGTCCTGTTCGCCGGCATGATGCTCTACGACGGCGACCTCGGGATCCCGCACCGCTACCTGGTCCCGCCACCGGCGGTGCAGAAGACCCTCTCGGAGTACCTGGCCCGGAACGGCGTGCCCCAGTTCGCCGCCGCGGAGACCCAGAAGTTCGGCCACGTGACGTACTTCTGGAACGGCAATCGGTCCGGCAAGTTCGACCCCGTCCTCGAGGAGTACGTGGAGATCCCGTCGGACCAGGTGCCGTTCGACGAGCGGCCGTGGATGAAGTCCGCGCAGACCGCGGACGTGCTGATCGACGCGGTCCGGGGGGGTCGTTTCCGCTTCCTGCGGGTCAACTTCGCCGGTGGCGACATGGTGGGTCACACCGGCAACCTGGACGCCGCCGTCCTCGCCGTGCAGTCGGTCGACCTGGCGCTCTCCCGGATCCTCCCCGTGGTGGAGGAGGCGCGGGGCGTGCTGATCGTCACCGCCGACCACGGGAACGCCGACGACATGGTGGAACGCGACGCCGAGGGCCGGCCGAAACGGGGCCCGGACGGGCGTCCGAAGCCCCGGACCAGCCACACGCTGAACCCGGTGGCCTTCTCCGTCCTCGACTTCTCGGGCCGCAGGTTCCGCCTGCGCGAGGGGATCGCGACGCCGGGACTCGCCAACGTGGCCCCGACCATCGTCACGCTGCTCGGGTACGTCCCCCCGGAACCGTTCGAGCCGAGCCTCCTGGAGGTGGACGGATGACCGGCCCCGGCGGAGACGGCCGGCCGCGCATCGACGAGGGACTCGCACCGGGGTTCATCGCGGCGATGCCCCAGCTCCAGGACCCGAACTTCCAGCGGACGGTGGTCTTCCTGGTCAGGAGCAACGAACAGGGAGCGTTCGGGCTCGTGATCAACCGGCCGGGGCCCCTCACCGTCGCCGAGTTGTGCGAGGGCCAGGAGATCCCCTACGAGGGGGACCCGGACGCCCGGGTGATGATCGGTGGCCCCGTGGAGGCGGACCGCCACCTGCTGGTCCTCCACGGCGAGGACCCCCTGTTCGCCGAGGACGGCGACGACGAGCTGCTCGTCGCGCCGGGGATCCGGCTGGTGGTCGCCCGGGCGGGGCTCGAGCGGCTGGCCGGGCGGCCCGGCGCCCGGTTCCGGTGCTACCTGGGCTATGCCGGGTGGGCGCCGGGACAACTCGAGGCGGAGCTGGCGGCCGGGGCCTGGGTGCCGCTCGCCGCCCACGCCTCGTACCTGTTCGACGTGCCGCCGGAGGCGGCGTGGTCCCGGGCGCTCCGCGAGGCGGGGATCGACCCGCGGGACCTGGTGCCAGGGGGCGCTCCTTCCTGAAGCAAACGCTCGTGGACAGGAGCGGACGATCCGTGGCAAGGGTCCTCCCGCGGGCGGGCGTGTTCTTCCCTTCCGCCCCATCTTTTCGTTGAACCGCCACGGGGGGCTCCGTACCATGGGCGCGGCATCGGTCGCTGGGGCGAGCGCCCCGTCGGGGTGGGAGGGAACGGTCATCGTCAGCACGCGCTCCGGGGTCCCGCGGGTCTCCCCCGCGATCGCCATCGTCACCCTGCTGCTCGCCCTCCTGGCACCGGCGGCACGGGGAGGGCGTGTCCCCGGCGGCGCGCCTCCGTCGTCGGAGACGTCACTGGTTCCCGCCCTGGTGCTCCTGGAACGGTCGGCGGGAACCGGGGTTCCGTCCCGGGAAGCCTGGCGCGAGGCGGCGGCGCCGGTGCTCGGGCGCCTCGCCCGCCTCGAGGAGCAGGGCCTCGCCCGGGGGGCGCGGCTGCTGTGGGTCGCGGGGGCGATCCGGGTCGACCTGGCGCCGGACGCGTTCGAGCGGGTCGCCGCGTGGCCCGGGGTGCGGGGCGTCCGCCGGGACCGCGAGATCGTTCCCTCGTCCCCGTCGGCGCCCGCGGCGCCGGAGACCGCGGCGGAGGCCGACTCCACGGCAACGGACGTGACCACCGCGCTCCAGCGGATGCGCGTGCCCGAGGTGTGGGACGAGGGGGTGAACGGCGACGGAGTCGTCGTCGCGCTGATCGACACCGGTGTGGACCTCACCCACCCGGACCTCTCTGGCCGTCTCTGGACCAACCTCGACGAGTGGGGTGGCGACCACTTCGACAACGACGGAAACGGTTACGTCGACGACGTTCACGGCTATGACTTCGTCGACGACGACGGGGATCCCCAGGACGAGAACGGGCACGGGACGCTGCTCGCGGGGCTGATCGTGGGGGACGGGACGTCGGGGACCGCGACCGGGGCGGCGCCCGGGGCCCGGCTGATGGCGCTGCGGGTCGGGGACTCCGAGGCCGACATGCTCGAGGCGGTCCAGTACGCCCTCGACAACGGGGCGGACGTGATCGTCGTCGGCGACGGCGAGTCCTGGGCGGATGATCCTCGCCCGGACTACGCCTCGTGGCGGCAGGCGACCGACTCCGTCCTGGCGGCGGGCAAGCTCCTGGTCGCCGGGGCGGGGGACCAGGGCCAGAAGCTCGGGAAGAACCCGGTCCCGTACAACGTGGATACCCCGGGAAACTGTCCCCCCCCGCGGCTCCACGATGCGCAGACCCTGGTCGGCGGGCTCTCCGGCGCGCTCGCCGCGGCGAACCTCGACGTCGCCACCGACCAGGTCGCGCGGAAGAGTTCCCGCGGGCCTGCCGAGTGGACCGACATCAGGGGCGAGGTCGACGACGCCTACCCGTACGACATGCCGGAGGAGTACCGGGACTACCCGTTCCGCAACGGCGCGGAGCAGGGACTGCTCAAGCCGGACCTGGCCGCCTGCGGCGACGGGTCGACGTCCACCCGGCTCGGTGGCGGGTACGGCCGCGTCGACGGCACGGGCGCGGCGGCCGCCCACCTCGGCGGGATCGTCGCCCTGCTGCTCGACGCCGACGGGACGGCGAGCCCGGCCCGCATCGCCGAGGTCCTCTTCGGGAGCGCGGAGGACCTGGGAGAGCCCGGGTTCGACACGGTCTCCGGCGAGGGGCTGGTCGACGCGTACGCCGCCTGGCAGCTCCTGGCCGACGCGTGCGCGGCCCATGGCGGTGACGCGGACGGCGACGGGGTCTGCCAGGACGCCGACAACTGTCCCGACGTGGCGAACCCGGACCAGGCGGACCTGGACGGGGACGGCTCGGGCGACGCCTGCGACCCGGACGACGACGGGGACGGCATCGCGGACGACGTCGACAACTGTCCCCGCGCGGCGAACGCGGGCCAGGAGGACGGCGACGGTGACGGGACGGGGGACGCCTGCGACAGCTGTCCGGCCGATCCGCAGAACGACGCGGACGACGACGGTGTCTGCGGGGACGTGGACAACTGCCCGGACGACGCGAACCCCGGCCAGGAGGACGCCGACGCCGACGGGCTCGGCGACGCCTGCGACTGCGCGCCGAACGACGGGAACATCCACGGCATCCCGGAGGAACTCGGGCCGACCGTTCGGTTCGCGGGCGACCGGGTGACCCTGCTGTGGGACCCGGCGGCCGACGCCGAGGTCTACGAGGTCTACAAGGGGCGGGTGCGGGGAAGCTTCGAGTACCGGCACACCTGCCACGACCTCGACGTGGACGGGACGGCGAGCGAGGACTCGTTCGAGCCGGCGATCGGCGAGCTCTTCTACTACCTGGTCTCGGCGAAGAACTGCTTCGGGGAGGGTTCCCTGGGGGTCGCGTCCGACGGTGGTGCGCGGCCCGGTCCGGACGGCTGTCCCGACGAGGATGGCGACGGGGTCCGGGACCTGGTCGACAACTGTCCCGGCGACGAGAACGCCGACCAGGCGGACCTGGACCGGGACGGCTCGGGCGACGCCTGCGACCCGGACGACGACGGGGACGCCATCGACGATACCGTGGACAACTGCCCGCGGGTCGAGAACCCCGGCCAGGAGGACGGCGACGGGGACGGCGTGGGAGACGCCTGCGATGCGTGCCCGCTCGACCCGGAGAACGACGCGGACGACGACGGCGTCTGCGGCGACGTGGACAACTGCCCCGCGGACGCGAACGCCGACCAGGCCGACACGGACGGGGACGGGGTCGGGGACGCCTGTGACTGCGCGCCCGGCGACGGCAACGTCCACGGCGTCCCGGGCGAGCTGCCGCCGACCGTGACCCTCGCCGCCGACAAGGAGACGATCTCGTGGGACGAGATCCCCGAGGCCCAGTCCTACGACGTCTACAAGGGCCGCACGCGGACCCCGTTCACCTGGGGACTCACCTGCCACGAGCTCGACCTGGCGACGCCCGAGAGCCACGACGGGGCGGAGC
Source organism: Acidobacteriota bacterium (assembly GCA_027064265.1). Classification (GTDB taxonomy): domain Bacteria; phylum Acidobacteriota; class Polarisedimenticolia; order J045; family J045; genus JAMOQA01. The sequence goes on along the minus strand of JAMOQA010000552.1, from coordinate 17,827 downwards.
CGGCCGCCGGGGAGATCTTCTACTACCTGGTCGCCGCGCAGAACTGTTTCGGCGAGGGGACCCTGGGGAACCACTCCGACGGCACGCCGCGCCCGGGGCCCGACGACTGTCCCGATTCCGACGGGGACGGCGTGCGGGACCGGGTGGACAACTGTCCCTCGGTCGCGAACCCGGACCAGGCGGACGGCGACCGGGACGGGACGGGGGACGCGTGCGAGGACGTCCAGGACGCGGACGGTGACGGGGTTCCGGATGCCGACGACAACTGCCCGACGGTGTCGAACCCGGGCCAGGAGGACCTGGACGGGGACGGCTCGGGCGATGCCTGTGATCCGGACGACGACGGCGACGGCGTGGACGACGCCGACGACAACTGTCCCCGGGTCGCGAACCCGGACCAGGCCGATCTCGACGGGGACGGCTCGGGTGACGCGTGCGACCCGGACGACGACGGGGACGGCGTGAACGACGGGGACGACAACTGTCCCCGGGTCGCGAACCCGGACCAGGCCGACAGCGACGGCGACGGGACGGGGGACGCCTGCGAGTTCCCCGACGCGGACGGTGACGGGGTTCCGGATGCCGACGACAATTGCCCGACGGTATCGAACCCGGGCCAGGAGGACCTGGACGGGGACGGTTCCGGCGACGCGTGCGACCCGGACGACGACAATGACGGCGTGCCGGACGCCGACGACAATTGCCCGACGATGTCGAACCCGGGCCAGGAGGACCTGGACGGGGACGGTTCCGGCGACGCGTGCGACCCGGACGACGACAATGACGGCGTGCCGGACACCGACGACAACTGCCCGAGCGTGCCCAACGCGGACCAGCAGGACTCGGACGGCGACGGCACGGGGGATGCGTGCGAGCCGAGCGAGCGCCCGTCGGTGACGATCGTCAAGGCGGTGCATGCGTTCGGGGCCTGGCTGGTCGGCTCGGAGTACGGGGGCACCGGAACGCACCAGGCGTCCCGCTGGCGGATCTCCACGGCCGGGGGGGCGGACTTCGACGCCCACGTGATCTGGGACGTGACGGTGGTCGAGCCCCCGCTCACCGAGGTGCGGGCCCTCTACGATCACCCGGAAGAGGGCGGCACCCTCTACGCCCGGGTCTCCTACCGGGACGAGAGCGGCTGGTCGGAGGAGTCGCCCTCGAAGGCGTTCGACGCGGTGCCGTTGCCCGGGGACGACGGGGCCTCCGGGGCGCACGGCGGGACGGTTACCCTGGTGGACGGGTTCGAGGGACCGGACCTCGTCCGCCCGGCGTCCCCGGACAACCTGGACCTCGGGGGGAAGCTGTGGGCGCCAGCCCTGTCCGAGCCCTCGGCCCCCTCCGGCGAGTACTTCCTCCTCGAGAACCGGACGGCGGTCCACCCGGAGGCCGGCTCGTTCGCGCGGGTCCAGACGGGGGTGACGATCGCCGCGGCCGACTCGTTCGTCGTCGTTTCCATCGAGCCGGAGACGCCGGGCGACCCGGACTACGACTTCACGTTCGGGCTCCGTGCCTCCGGCACGGGGAACACCCATACGTCCTATCGCTGCAAGGTCGAGGCGGCCTCGGGCCGGGACACGATCCGGTTCAACAAGTACGTGAACGGGGTCAAGGCCGGGTCCGTGGCGCCCTGGGAAGGGGACCTCGGGGATCCGCCCTGGCGGGTGCGGTTCGAGGTGGAGACCGTCGGGCAGGACGCGGTGGAGCTGCGGGCCTACACGTGGGACGGGAGCGCGTGGGTGCTCCGGACCAGCTTCACCGACGACGGATCGTCGGGGAACGCCCAGTGGGACTCGCTCCCGCGGATCCTCGACCCGGGGCACGTGGTGCTCTCGAACGAGAAGGAAGGGAAGGTCCGCTACCTGGACCTCCGCGCCGGCACCCTCCCGTAGCGCGGCCATGCTGGTCGCCCTGCGGGCGACCCGGGCGCAGCACGCTGCGCCCCTGCGCCCGTTCGTGACGCGTGTGGTTCGGATCACCGTTCAACGTCACGCGTGGGGGTCGAGCGTGCTCGACCCGTGCGGTGCGAAACACCGCCATGCTGGTCGCCCTGCGGGCGACCCGGGCGCAGCACGCTGCGCCCCTGCACGAAATCCTCTGCCGGGGAGCGCGGTACCTGGTGGAACTCGACGTGCAGGGGCCGACGGCAGCCGGCCCGGGCGGCGCGGAGCAACGCGCGGGATCAGGTGCGGCCGCGCGGGTCGAACCGGTAGCCGCGGGCGCGGACCGTCTGGAAGAAGCGCGGCTCCTCGGGGTCGTCCTCGAGCTTGGCCCGGAGGGCGCGGACGAAGTTGTCCACGGTGCGTCGCGTGCCCCGGTAATCGGCGCCCCACACGTCCTCGAGGATCTTCCCCCGGGAGAGCGCTTCTCCCGGGTGCTCGGCGAAGTAGACGAGAAGGTCGAACTCCTTGGGGGTGAGGTGCAGCTCCTCGCCCCCGCGGGTCACCGAGCGGGCGCCGGCGTCCACGACCACGTCGCCGAAACGGAAGAGCCGGGGTTCGTAGGAGCGCCGCAGGCGCACCGCGATGCGTGCCAGCAGCTCCTCGAGGTCGAACGGCTTGGTGACGTAGTCGTCCGCCCCGGTACGCAGGCCCCGGATCCGGTCCTCGACCGAGTCCCGGGCGGAGAGGATGATCACGGGAGCGGTGAATCCCTCGCTGCGGATCTTCTCGAGCACGTAGGTTCCGTCGAGGCCGGGCAGCATCAGGTCGAGGACCACGAGGTCGGGCGGCTCCTCGCGGATCAGGCGCAGGGCGTCGATGCCGCGCACCGCGGTGGAGACCCGGTAGCCGCTCTTCTCGAGGACCCGGCGCAGCCCCTCGCGCAGGGTCTGGTCGTCCTCGACGACGAGGAGGTGGTGGCTCATCGGGAAGCTCCCTCGGCGGACGGGAGGGTGACGAGGAACCGGGTGCCCCGTCCCCGTCGCCGGGAGGCGGTCAGGCGGCCCCCGTGGGCCCGCACGATCTGGCGGGCGATGGCGAGTCCCAGCCCGGTTCCCCCGGGGTCCGGCCGGTCCCGGGCGACCCACCGGGTGAACGGTTCGAACAGCTGCTCGAGGGGGGTCGGCGGGAGCCCCGGCCCCTCGTCGTTGACCGCGAAGACGGCGAGGCGGCCCCAGCGCCGGGCGACCATCTCCACCGGGAGACGCTCTCCCGCGTACTTGATCGCGTTCTGCACCAGGTTGCCCAGGGCCTCCGCGATCGCGTCCGGGTCGGCGCGGAACGTGAACTCGTCGACGATCCGTACCCGGAGGGCCGCCGGGTCCGCGAGGCGCTCGGCGACCATCTCCGCGATCTCCGCCGGCGTCGTGCGCCGGATGCGGTAGAGGTGCTTCGGGGAGCGCACCTGGCGCCACTCCATGATGCGGCCGACCAGCTCCTGGAGGCGGTCGACCTCCCGGCGGATCGCCTGGATCGAGTCGGCCGCCTCCCGGGGCAGGTCCATCGTCTCCAGGATCTGGACGTGGAGCCGGATCCCGGCGATCGGGGTCAGGATCTCGTGGCTCATCCGGGAGACGAAGGTCTCCTGCACCTCGGCGAGGCGGGCGCCCCGCCGGGCGAGGAAGAGCAGGAGCAGCGCCCCCGCGGTCATCGAGCCGGCGAAGGCGACGACGAGCAGCCCGAACAGCAGGTCGGAGACCTGCTCGTGGACCCAGAGGATCGCGAGCCCGATCCCGGTGAGGACCGTCGTCGGGAGGACGACGGTCAGCAGGATCAGGTGGACCAGCCACCGCAGGTTCACCTGCAGGGGGTCCCTCGGAGCGCGTTTTCGTTCGCGGCGGCCGGGCATCTCGGGAGGATGATACCGCCGTGCCCGGGCGATCCCCCGCGGGCGGGGGATAATGGACTTTCCCGGGGAAGCCCGAATCGAGGAGCCGGACCGATGCACATCCCCGACGGATTCGTCACCGCGCCGGTCGCCGCCGGGACCTGGCTCGCCGCGGGGGCCCTCCTCGCGGGGGGGCTCGCGACGGCCCGCCGCCGCGAGGAGCCCGCCCCGGCGACCATGCTCGGGTCCCTCGCGGCCTTCATCTTCGCCGCCCAGATGATCAACGTCCCGGTGGCGCCCGGGACCAGCGGCCACCTGGTCGGCGCGACCCTGGTGGCCCTGCTGGTCGGCCCGGGCCGGGGCATGCTGGTGATGGCGGTGGTGCTCGCGATCCAGGCGCTGCTCTTCCAGGACGGCGGGATCACCGCCCTCGGGGCGAACGTCCTCGACATGGGCGCCGCGGGGTGCCTCGTCGGCTGGGGCGTCGCCTCCCTGGTCTCCCGCGGGAGCGACTCCCCCCGGGCGCGCCTGGCCGGGGCGGTGCTCGGCGCGTTTCTCGCCACGCTGGTCGGGGCGACCCTCGTCGCCCTGTGGCTCTCCCTGTCCGGGCTCTATCCCCTCGGGGGGATCCTGCCCCTGGTGCTCGTGACCCACGCGGCGATCGGCGTGCTCGAGGCGGCCCTGACCGGCGCGGTGCTCGTGGTGCTCCTCCGCTGGCGGCCGGACCTGCCGGCGGCGGGCACGGCGAGCCCGGCCGGCGAGCGGTGGTTCGCCCTCGCGGGGACGCTTCTCGGAGTGGCGCTGCTCCTCGCGGCCTTCGCAGCGCCCTTCGCCTCGAGCCTGCCGGACGGGCTCGAGGCGGTGGCGGAACGCCTCGGGTTCGCCGCCCGGGAGCGAGTGGTCCTCCCCGGTCCCCTCGCCGACTACGGGGTGCCGGCGCTCGCGCGCCACGCCGGCCTCGCGACCGCGGTCGCCGGGGTCCTCGGCACGGCCCTCGCGGCCGTCCTCGGCTGGCTGATCGGGCGGGGCCTGCCCGGTGCGGGGGAGCGGATCCACCGGTGAGGGAGGTCGGCCGTCCGGGCGTCGCGCTGCTCGCCGGGGTCGGCGCGACCGCCCTCGCCGGCCTCCTGCCGGCCGGGCTGCGGGGCGAGCCGGTGCTCCCTTCCTTCTGCGCCTGGGGGCTGCTGGCGGTCGCGGCCCTCGCCTTCCTCTCGCGCCGCGCCGGGGGCGCCCGGACCGCCGCCAGGGTCCTCCTCTTCGCCCTGCCGGTCGCGTTCCTGCTCGCCGCCCCGGCGGCACTCCTCGCGCCCCCCGGGCGGCGGGCGATCGTCCTCGCCGCCCTCCTCGCCCGGGCCGGCACGGCGGTCCTCCTCGCCGGGGCCACCGCCGCGCTCCTCGGGCCCCCGGGCATCGTCGCCGGCCTGCGCGCGCTCCGGGTGCCCGCCGGGCTCGTCGACGTGATGGAGGCCACCCTCGCCAGCCTCGTCCTCCTGGGGGACGAGGCCCGGGCGATGCTCCGGGCGCGCCGGGCGCGCCACCCCGCGGGCCGGCCGTTCGCCGGTCTCGCCGGGGCTCCGGTGGACACGGTGCGGGGCTACGGGCGCCTGGTCGCCGCGCTCCTCCTCCGGGCCCTCGCCCGGGCGGAGCGGAGGGAGCTGGCCCGCCGCGCCCGGGGAGGGGCGCCGTGACCGGGACGCCTCTCGGGGTCCGCGTCCGGGGCCTCGCCTACCACTGGCCGGACGGCACCCCGGCCCTCCGGGGAGTCGACCTGGACGTCGCTCCGGGGACACGGATCGCCCTCCTCGGCCCGAACGGGGCGGGCAAGTCGACGCTCCTCCTGCACGTGGCGGGCCTCCTGCCCGGCCGCCGCTACGTCCACGCCCACCGCCCGGGGGACCCGGACCACCGGCACGGGACGCCCGGGGAGGTCACGATCGGGGGGCGCTCCTGGAGGGACCGGGCCGCGGCCCGGGAGCTGCGCCGGGCGGTGGGAATCGTCTTCCAGGACCCGGACGACCAGCTCTTCTCGCTGACGGTCGCCGAGGACGTGGCCTGGGGCCTTCGGGTGCGCGGCGTGCCGGGGGAGGAGGCGGCCCGGCGGGCGGAGGACGCCCTCGCCCGGGTCGGCCTTCCCGGTCACGGAGAGCGGCCTCCCCATCACCTGTCCCAGGGCGAGAAGCGGCGGGCCTGCCTCGCCGGGGTCCTGGTCCTCGAGCCGGGAGTCCTCCTGCTCGACGAGCCGACCGCCGGTCTCGACCCGCGGGGGCGGAGGGAGCTCGCGGAGCTGCTCCGCGAGCTCCCGGCGACCCAGCTGGTCGCGACCCACGATCTCGAGTTCGCCCGGGCCCTCTGCCCGGAGGCGGCGATCCTCGACGGGGGGCGGGTCGTCGCCCGGGGACGGACGGAGGAGCTGCTCGTCGACCGGGACCTCCTCCTCGCCCACGGCCTCCTCTGACGAAGCCCGCCGCACCCGCGTCCGACGACCAGGTACCGTCGTCGTCCGAGCCGGCCCTCGAGGAGGACCCGGGTACCCCGGGGCCACCGCTCCCGCGCTCCCAGCTCTCCCGGGGGGCCGAGGACCACCCGGCAACCGGGGGAGGCGAGCCAGGAACGGACCTCCTCGGGGGAGGCCAGCCGTTCCATCGACCACCCGGTGTACCAGGCGACGACCTCCCACTTCGTCCGGGTGACCGCGACCTCCGCCCCGGGCGGGACCGCCGCCCGGGCCGCCGCCGCGAATGCCCGGGCCCCCTGGCCCGCGTCGATCGCCGGCGCGAGGGCCCACGGCCACAGGATCCCCGCGCCGACGAGGAGAGCGGCGATCGCCCAGGGATAGCGGCGGTCGCCCCGGGCGAGGAGAGCGGCCGCCGCCCCGAGGGTTGCCGCCACCAGGGCCAGCAGCGCCGCCGCTCCCCGGCGCACCGCCGGCTCGCCGGCCAGGGCCGCGGGAAGCCCCGGGCCGCCGAGCGCGATCGAGACGGCCCCGGCCAGGGCCGCGAGGGCCGCGATCCCGGCGGCCGCCGCCCCTGCGAGACGGGGGCCGGGCCGGGTGCGGACCAGGGGAATCGCCCGGGCCGCGAGGAGGGCGAGGGCCGGGTAGACCGGCAGCAGGTAGACCCCCCGCTTCCCCTGGGGGAGGGAGAAGAAGGCGAACTCGAGGAGGACCCAGCCCGCGAGCCACCGGGCACGGCGCTCCCGGAGGAGGGGTCCCAGCACCGCGGGGGCGAGGGCGCCGACGAGGAGGAGGGACCAGGGGAGCGTCCCGAGGAAGAGCGCCTTCCCGTGGTACCACCACGGTTCCAGGTTGTCCCAGGACCGGGCGAACCGCTCCACGTTCTGGTGCCACAGGGCGTGCCGGGGAACGTCCCAGCCGAGCCGGGCGACCAGGAGCGCCGGCCACGGCAGGGCGACGGCGAGGAACGGCAGGAGCCCGGCGGGCCGCACGAGGGGGCGCAGGGAGAACCGCTCCCCGGCGAGGAGCCCCGCCACCGCCGCGAGCACCAGGTGCAGGAGGGCGACCGGCCCCTTGGCGAGTACCCCGAGGGCGGCGGCCGCCCCGGCGAGGACGGCGGCGAACGTGCCGCCGTCCCGCGCCCGGTCGAGGGCGGCGAGGGCGAGGAAGACGGCGCTCGCCAGCAGGGCGTCGGTGGCGACCCACGCCCCCCGCTGCTGCACCAGGAGGAACGAGGAGAAGACCAGGGTTCCCAGGGTGGCGGTCGGCTCGCCGAACCAGCGGCGGCCCTGCCGGTGGAGGACCAGCACGAGGAGGAGGGTGGCGAGGAGGGAGGGAACCCGGGCCGCCGCCTCCGAGGGGCCGCCGGCGAGCCGGAAGGCCAGCGCCGCCGCCCAGAAGAGGAGCGGCGGCTTGTCCAGGTAGAGACGCCCGCCCCGGGTCGGGACCACCCAGTCGCCGGACGCGAACATCTCCCGGGCGACCAGGGCGAAGCGGGGTTCGTCCGGGGGCAGCAGCTCGCGATCGACGATCGACGGGGCGAGGGCCGCGGCGGCGAGGGCGACGAGGAGGAGGGTCCGGACCCGGCCGCCGCCGGCCGCGCGGGGCTCGGTCACGGTTCCTCCTCCCGGTCATCGCCCCGGCCGGCCGGGGGTTCCCGCAGCGCCGCCCGGTTGGCGAGGACGACGAAGACGGCGTTCCCCACCGGGCGGCGGAGCACCTCGACCGGTTTCCGGTCGGGCGGTATCCGGCGGAGGAGAGCGGGCAGGTGCCGCTCCCTCACGATCACCCAGAACGGTTCGTCCCCGGCGAGCCGGCGGGCGAGCCGGTCCATCGCCGGGTGGTCCGAGGGGAGGGCCTCCACGAGGCGGCCCGCGTGGAAGCCGAAGCGGGCCCGGAAGTCGACCATCCCCCCCGGCGCCCCCGGGCGCAGTTTCTCCCGGGCCGCGGCGACGAACGCGCCCGCCGAGTTGCGCGCGTCGAGGGCCGGGAGGACGGTCCGGTAGCCGACGCCCCAGGTGGCGAGGCCGGCGAGGAGCGCGGCCGCGAGCCAGGGGGCGGGTTTCCGGGCGAGGGCCGCCGCGAGGAGCAGCGCGGCGGCGAGGGCGAGGGTTCCCGCGAAGAGGCGCGGGTCCAGGTCGATCCCCCGGGCCGCCAGCTCCCCGGGAACCACCGCGAAGAGGGCGATCGCGAGGCCGCCGAAGAGCAGCGCGGCCGCCCCCGCGGCGAGGCGCAGGGGACGAAGGGGCGCCCGCCCCGCCAGCCGCCGGTCCAGGTCGATGCCGGCGAGGGCCGCGAGAAGGGGCATCGCCGGCAGGATGTAGACCGCCCGCTTTCCCCGGGGAATCGAGAAGAAGACCAGGACGAACAGCACCGCGCCGGCCAGGAGGAGGACCGCCCGGAAGGCGCGCTGGTCCGGGTCGGCCGCTCCCGCCCGGCGGACCGCCCGGAAGGCCCGGGGCAGGGCCAGGATGCCGGGCAGGGCGAAGAGCACGAGGGGCTGGAAGTCGTAGAGCGGGACGACGAACAGGTACCAGGGTGGACGGAAGTGGTGCCAGGAGGCGACGTACCGCACGGCGGTCTGCCGGAACAGCAGGTCGAAGAGCCAGGACCGGTTGCCGCCCCGGAGGGCCTCGAGGGAGGCGGGGACGAGCCAGGCCGCCAGGACGGCGACGAGGAGAGCGATCCCGGCGGGCGGGAAGAGGCGGCGCCACGGGACCCGCTCCCCGGCGAGGAGCAGCCCGAGGACCAGCCCGCCGAGGGGGAGGATCAGCCCGACCGGTCCCTTGGCCAGGATGGCGAGCCCCATCGCCCCCCAGGCGAGGACCGCGAGCCGCGGCCGGGGCCGGCCTCCCGGGTCGAGGCCGGCGCCGAGCACCAGCAGCAGGAAGGCCCAGGTCGTCCCCGCGACGAGGAGCATGTCGATCTGGCCGACGGTGGCCTGCATCGCGAAGCGCCACGAGACGGCCAGCAGGCCGGCGGCGAGGAGAGGCGCCCCGCGGGTGTCCCGGCCCGGCAGTACGAAGGCGAGGCGTGCCGCTCCCAGGAGGACCAGGAGCGCCGAGACCAGGGAGGGGAGGATGGCGGAGACCTGGTTCACGCCCCCGGTCAGCCGGGACGCGAGGGCGATCAGCCAGAAGAGCAGGGGCGGCTTGTCCGGGTACGGGCGGCCGTTGACGTGGGGAAGGAACCACGACCCGTCCTCGAGCATCTCCCGGGCGACCAGGGCGTAGCGGGGCTCGTCCGGCGGCCACAGGTCCCGCGTCCCGAGGGAGAGCGCGAAGACGGCTCCCGCCGCGGCCAGGAGGAGGAGGACGGGCCCCCACGGGAAGGCGCGGGGGGATCTCGCGGGTGCGGTCATCGCGGCTCCCCGGTCCGGTGTCCGGTCCCGCCATTCTGCCACGACGCTTGACGGCCACGGTCCACGGGACCCACCTTTGGCCGGGAGGACACGAACCGTTTCGCGGGAGGTTCCCTTGTACACCGACCAGCCGAACCACGAGCGCGAGGAGCAGCAGCCCCTGTCCTCCTCCCCGGCGACCGTCGAGGGGGAGATGCGCCAGGTCCTGGGCGTCCGCCTCGACCGGATCCGCAACGCCGTCGAGGTGCTCGCCTGCCGGATGCTGGAGCAGAAGCTGGAGCGCTGCCCGGAGGTCTGCCGCTGCCAGCAGTGCGTCGAGGACATGTACTGCGTGGCGCTCAACCGGGTCCCGCCGCTCTACTACCACAGCGCATCGAGCTTCGCCCGCCGTCTCGAGGACCAGGGTCCGCCGACCGACATCCTCGAGGCCCTGGACCGGGCGATCGACCACGCGATCATCGTCGTGGGACAGAACCCGTCCCACTGACGAACGGGCGTCGATCCGACCGCGGCGCGGGCCCGGGGGCCCGCGCCGACGTGCGTCCGGGGAGCACGTTCAGAGGTCGAGCAGCCGGCGGATCGGGTCGGCGAGCCCGGGACCGCAGGCGACGAAACCGTCGAGCAGCGTCTTCTCCCGGTTGAAGCGGGCCTCTTCCCACGGGAGGGCCCGGACGACGCCCCCCGCCGCGAGGACCAGGGCGGCGCCGGCGGCGACGTCCCACTCGTTCTTCGGCACCAGGGTCCAGGTGGCGTCCGCCTTCCCCGCGGCGACCAGGGCGAGCTTCCAGGCGACGGAGCCGCAGGCGCGAACGGCGAACGGGGCCCCGGCGAACCGGTCCCACTCGCCGCGCTTCACCTCGGACCGGGAGGCGAGGACCACCGCCCCTTCGAGCCGATCCCGGTCGGTCGCGCGAACGGGGCGGGGCGCCTCCCGCGGGCCCGGGGGCTGCGGCGCGGGGGGGACCGGCAGGGGCTTTCCCCCCGAGCCCTCCGGGGGGAGCGGCGTCCCGGCGGGGGGCAGCCCCGGGGGCTCGGCGAGGAGCACGCCGCGCCCCACCGCGCCGACCAGGCGCTGGCCGGTTGCCGGGTTCAGGATTCCCCCCGCGACGGGGATGCCCGAGACGACGAAACCGATGGCCACGCACCATTCCGGCACCCCCATGACGAACTCCCGGGTGCCGTCCAGCGGGTCGACGATCCAGGTGCGCTCCCGCGCGAGCCGGTCCGGCGTGTCCGCCGTCTCCTCGGAGAGCCAGCCTTCCCCGGCGCGGGGCAGGGTCTCCCGGAGCACCCGGTCCACCCGCAGGTCCGCCTCGGTCACCGGGTCGCCGGCGGACTTCCAGTTGGCCGCGGTCTCGCCGGCGGTGAAGTCCCGCAGGACTTCCTCCGCGCGGTCCAGGGCGGCGTCGATTCGGCCGAGGACATCGTCCAGGTCGGCGGGAGAGAGGGGGGATGCCATGGTCGATCCTCCGGGGGCGGGTCGGGGGAGTCTACCCCTCGATAGAATGGGCCGCCGGAGGAGGAGACGAGGGTGGGCGAACGCCGGGTGCGGAAGCGGAGCTGGGGCGGCTGGGTCGACGCGATGGAAGAGGCCCTGCGGGTCCTCGGCTCGTCCGTCGCCGCCGTCGAGGCCGTCCTCGACGAGGACCACGGTCGCGGCCGCTGGTCCGGGCCGGAGCGGGAGGATGCCGACCTGGAGGTCGCCCGGAGGCTCCTCGACGTGCCGGTGCTCGGGCGGCTGGTCGCCGCCGCGGCCCGGGCGGGACGGGACGAGATCGAACGCCCCCGGGATCCTCGCTGGCTCGCGCCGTGGGGCGAGGAGACCCACGTGGTGCGGCGCCCGGAGGACCGGGTGGAATCCCTGCCGGAGCCGCCGCCCGGCGCTTCCCCGCCGGGGCCCGGCGAGGAGGCCCCGGCCCGGCTGCGGGTGGCCGAGCGGGCCCTCGCCGCGCGCACCGGCGCGCTCACGGTGCTCCTCGAGGACCTGGTCAACCCGCTGAACGTCTCCGCCGTGATCCGCACCGCGGAGGCCCTGGGCCTCGCGGAGGTGCACGTGGTCCACCGGCAGGGTCGCGTCCGGCTCGCCCGCCGGATCCACAACCTGGCGGACCGGTGGCTCGACGTGCACCTGTGGCGGGACGTGGAGGACGCGGTGGCCCACCTGCGGGAGCGGGGGTTCCGGGTGCTGGTCGCCGACTTCGGGCCCGGCTCCGTTCCCGTCGGCGACCTCGTTCCCGGGGGTCCGGTGGTCCTCGCCTTCGGCAGCGAGCAGGAAGGGGTTTCCCCCCGGCTCGCCGCCCTCGCGGACGGTCTCTTCCACGTGCCGACCCGGGGGATGACCGCCTACCTGAACGTCTCGGTGACGGCGGCGATCTCCCTCCACCTGGTCGACGCGCGCCTCGCGGCGGCCGGCCTGCGAGCCCCGCTTCCGGAGGCGGAGATCGCCCGGCTGCGCCGCGCCTGGTACGCGATCCTCGCCGGTGACCGGCCCCGCCGGCGGGAGGAGTACGCGCGCTGGCTCGCCGCTCCGCCGCCTCCCGCTCCCCTGCAGAGGCACGTGCCCAGCCGCGAGAAGGCGGCCCGCCACCGGGACGGGGTCCCTTCTCCACCGGGGGAGTGAGGGGTCTCTCCCGCGGGCGCGGCCGTGGCAAGCGCGTACAATCGCCGGCATGCGCGGCAAGGACGGGCGATGCGTGCCGGGGGGACCGGCGCGGCGGATCGGGCCATGGTTCGTGGCCCTCGCCCTCTGGCTCGCCGTCATGGTCGCCTTCTTCGCCACCTACCGGCCCTTTCACCCGGTGGGGCCGGATCTCCTGGGCGACCTGGGCGCCTTCGACCGGGGCATACCCCTGGACCCGGCGGGATGGACGAAGGATCTCTCCGACGGGGCGCCGCGGGTCTCGTGGCAGCACTACGGAGACGTGGCCTGGGACCGGGAAGGGGGCCTGGCCGGTTCCGGCGCCGCCCGGTTGCGGGCCGGGCCCACGGGCCAGCGTGCCGCGCTGCGGTGGCGGCTGCCGGACGTACAGCGGTTCAGGTACCTCGGGATCTCCTGCTGGGTCCGGGCGGAGGGGATCCGCAAGGGCAACCAGGAATGGGCCTGGCCCCGGGTCCTGCTGGTACCGCGGGACGCCCGGGGGAGGGGACTGTGGGACCACCAGCGCCCGAGCCTGATGGTGGAAGGGGACCTGCCGTGGACCCGCATGGAGGGGATCTACCGGATCCATCCCCATGACGCCTGGGTCGAGGTCTACCTGCAGCAGGCCGGCGCGGCCGGGACGCTCTGGGTGGACGAGGTCCACCTCCACGAGATGAGGCTCGAGGCGGGCTACGCGGCGTGGAAGGCGTTCTTCGCGACGGGGTGGTTCCTGCTGGTCGGCGCCTGCTTCCACGTGCTCGGGATCTTCCGGGGTGGTTGGCGGTGGCCGTTCCTGGTCGTCGTCGGGGCGATCCTCCTCGGGGTGATGTTGCCGGGCCAGGTCCTCAACTACGAGACGAAGCGGGCGGTCGACCGCGTCAGCGGCCTGGCCCGGAGCGTCAGGGCCGCCTGGCGGGTGCCGGCGGCGGCCGCCCCGGCCGTGGCGGAAAGGCCGCGGGACCAGCGCCGGAGAGAGGCCCCGCCCCTGGTGGATGTCAGGACGATGAAGAAGAAGGGTCACTTCGCGTTCTTTCTCGTTCTCGGCGTGGTGGCCCGGTTCGCCTGGGTTCGGAGACGCCGGGGCGGTTCCCTCGCCCCGTGGCCGTGGTACCTGGGGGGACTCGTTCTCTTCACCGGGGCGACCGAGGTCCTCCAGTACGTGACCTGGACCCGGACGCCCTCCCTCTACGACTGGGGCATCGACCTGGCGGGGCTCTTCGCCGGGGTCGCGATGGCCTTCTTTCTCGAGCGGGTCGGGGACCTGGACCGCCCCTGCGGGGCGAACGGCCGGGCGGCCTGAGGAGTCCGGGCTTCCTGTCCCGACGCGCAACTTCTTGTCAACCGGGAAGCGCTCCACCGTTCAAGCCGGGGCTCCGGGGGCCGATGAGTCCATCGGATGAGGACCCAGCTCCAGCGAGTGCCGGGCGGGGGGTGCGGTGGTCCACCGCGCCGTGGGGCCGACCGCGCCCCCGGTTTCTCGTCCCGCGCCCGGCCAGTGATCCTGCTGTTCGCCCTGGTGCCGCTCCTGGTTGCCGGGACGCTCCTTCCCTGCCTGGCGGACCAGCAGCTCTTCCGGAACTACGGCGTGGACGAGGGGCTGCCCCAGTCCCAGGTCACCGCGATCCTCCAGGACCGGGGAGGCTACCTCTGGGTGGGGACCCAGAACGGCCTGGCCCGGTTCGACGGGCGTGGCTTCACGCCGTTCCGGCCGAGCAGGGACGCCGGGATCAACTTCGTCCTCGCGGGCCTCGCGGCCCGGGACGGGAGCCTGTGGTTCGGTCACGAGGACGGGGCCCTCACCGTCGTCCGGGAGGACGGGGACTTCCTCTTCCTGCACCCGCTGCCGGGGGGACGGCGGGACAACATCACGGCGCTGGCGGAGGGACCGGCGGGGCGGATCTGGGTCGGGACCGGCACCGGCCTCTACGCGAGCGGGACCCCTCCGCGGCCAGCCGAGGGAGCCGGGTTCGACCCGGTTCCGTGGGTGCAGGAAGGAGTGACGGCCCTCGCCTGGTGGCAGGGGGCCCTGTGGGTGGGCACGCGCCGGGGCCTGTGCCGCGGCCGCCCGGGCGAGGAGAGCTGCCGCCCGGTGCGGGAGTTCGCGGGCGTGCCGGTTCGCGTCCTGCGTCGCGTCGGGAACCGGCTGTGGGTCGGCACGCGGATGGAGGGGCTCTGGGTTCTTTCCGGGAGCGAGGGGGGAACCCTCGAGGCGGTCAACGTCGAAGAGCGGCTGGGACTGCCCCCGGACACGTACACCGGGATCCGTCCCTGGAGCCGGGGGCGCACGTGGGTGACGACGGAGCGCCACGGGGTGCTCCTCCTGTCGGGAGGACCCGGCGACGACGACGAGGGAGCCTCTCCTTCCTGGCGGCGCTTCACCGTGCGGGACGGCCTCGCCAACGACGCCGTCAACACCGTGTTCGTCGACCGGGAGGGGAACGCCTGGTTCGGCACCGACGGCGGGGGACTGTCGCGGTACTTCGGGGGCACGTTCGAGACCCACTGCAACTTCGAGCGCGAGCCGGGACTCAGTTCCATCTGGACCATCGCCCGGGCCGGCGACGGCAGCCTCTGGTTCGGCACCGACGACGGGCTGGTGCACGAGATCCCGCCGACGCACCCCGGCGGCGAGCCCCGTTACGAGACGATCGGCGCACGGGACGGCCTGTGCGGGGAGGTGGTGCGGGACCTCGCGTTCGACGGGGAGGGAGTCCTGTGGGTGGCGACGAGCAATCACGGGATCTGCCGGTACGACCCGCGCAGCCGGCGGGTGCTTCCCTTCGAGGGGCAGGATCGCCTTCCCGATCCCCGCATCCGCGACATCGAGCCCGGCCCCGGGGGAGAGCTGTGGATCGCAACGTACGAGGGGGGGATCGCCCGCTATCGCCCCGGCGCGGACGGTGAGCCCGGGAGGGTCGACGTCTTCGAGTTCGAGGCGGCCGGGCACGCGGTGGCCCACGTGTACGTTCTCTACCGGGACCACCGGGACCGGCTCTGGGCGGGCGTCTCCGGCCTCGGTCTCGTGCGGTGGAACCCCCGGTCCGGCGGTTTCGAACTCGTGGCCGGCGGGGACCTCGCCCACTGGGCCGTCTTCGACATGGCGGAAGACTCGCGGGGGAACCTCTGGATCGGGACCGGCGGCGGGGGGCTGTACCGGCTGAACGGTCGCCGGCTGCACCGGGTCGTCACCGGGTCGGCGCTGGACGACCTGGTCGTGTACGCCGTGGTCGTCGACGGGCGCGACCGGGTCTTCGCCGGGACGAACCGAGGGTTGTACCGCTACGACGCGGACGGGGGCGCGGTGCGCCACTACGGGAGCAGCGAGGGATTCAACGGTCTCGAGGCGAACCTGCACGCCCGCTTCGTCGAGGATGGCGACGCCTTCTGGATCGGCACGATCCGGGGGGCTATTCGCTACGACGCACGCCTCGATCGCGAGAAGCTGCCCCCGCCCCCCGTGCACATCACCGGCATCCGCGTCGCCCTGGAGCCCATCCCGCTCCGGCAGGAAGCGCTGTTCTCCTGGCGGCAGAACCACCTGACCTTCGAGTTCATCGGCATCAGCTTCGCCGCCCCGGAGGGAGTGCGATACCAGTACTGGCTCGAGGGGGCGGACGAGGGGTGGCTGCCGCCGACGAGCCAGAATCGCGCGACCTACCCGAACCTCGGGCCGGGACGGTACGTGTTCCACGTCCGCGCCCGGAACGCGGCGGGCACCTGGAGCAGGGAGGAGGCGACCTGGGCCTTCACGATCCGGACCCCCTTCTGGATGACCTGGTGGTTCTACACCCTGGTCGCCTTCGGCATCTTCGGCACGATCTACGCCGCCCACCGCTGGCGCGTCGCCGGCATCACGGCGCTCAACCGGGAGCTGGAGAACCGGGTCGCCGAGCGGACGCAGGAGCTCGAGCGGGCGAACCGGGAACTGCAGGAAGCTCTCGAGGTCGCACGCCAGGCGACCCGGGCCAAGTCGGCCTTCCTCGCGGTGATGAGCCACGAGATCCGCACCCCGATGAACGGGGTCCTCGGGATGGCCGAGCTGCTCCTCGCCACCCGGCTCGACCACCAGCAGCGGGAGCTCGCCGAGGCGATCGTCCAGTCCGGCCGGGTGCTCCTCACCATCCTGAACGACCTCCTCGACCTCTCGAAGATCGAGGCGGGCAGCCTGGAACTGGCCGACACCGACTTCGATCTCCACGACGTCGTGTACCAGGTGCTCGGCCTGTTCGGCCCCGTCGCGGGAGAGAAGGGAATCCGGCTCGGCTGCGCGATCCACCCCTCGGTTCCCGCGACCGTCTGCGGGGATCCCCACCGGATCCGGCAGGTGCTGACGAACCTGGTCGGGAACGCGGTCAAGTTCACGTCCGAGGGGCGCGTCATCGTCCACGTCGACGCGGAGGCGACGGACGTTTCCGGCGAGATCCTGCTGCGGTTCACGGTGGAGGACTCGGGGATCGGCATCGCCCGGGAGGACCAGGGGAAGCTGTTCAGGCCGTTCGTGCAGGTGGACGACTCGTTCGCGCGACGTTTCTCGGGCACCGGGCTCGGGCTCGCGATCTGTCGCCGGCTGGCCGAGTTGATGGGTGGCGAGGTCGGCGTCGAGAGCGAGCCGGGCAAGGGAAGCCGCTTCTGGGCCACGTTTCGTTGCCGGGGATGGCTGGTCCAGGATCCGCCCCGGCCCCTCGACGGTGTCCGGATGCTCGTGGTGGAGGACGACGCTCGCTTCCGCGAGGTGCTGGCGCGGCAACTGGAGTGGTTCGGTGCCGAGGTGCGCACGTCCGCCGGCCCGGTCTGGCGCGTCGCGGAGGCGGTCGGCCTGGACGCGGTCCTGGTCACCGTGCTCGAGGACTCGGCGTCCGCGCCGCAGTTCCTCTCGGCCTGGACCCGTACCCTCGGGGAGCGCGCGCCGCGGGTCATCGTCCTCGCTCCGCTCGGGCACCGGGTCGTCGCGGACCCGGCGGAAGGCGTCGCGGTGCGCCTGACGCTGCCGATCAACTACCGACGGCTCCTGGCCGTGCTGCAGGGGGAAGAGGTGACCGAGGAGCCGGCGGCAACGTCGCCGGTGCCGTTCCCCGCGGGGACGGACACGTGCCCGGCGCCGGGGGAAGACCGGCCCGCGGCCGGCCGGTACGAGGGGGTCCGGGTCCTCGTCGTCGACGACAACCCGGTCAACCGGCGCGTCGCGGAGAAGATGCTCGAGACGATGGGATGCGACGTCGTCGCCGTCGGCAGCGGGCAGGAAGCGCTGGGCCGGGTCGCCGCCGAGGAGTTCGCCGCCGTCCTGATGGACTGCCAGATGCCGGGGATGGACGGTTTCGAGGCGACGCGCCGCATCCGGGAACTCCTGCGGGGCAGGAACCTGCCGGTGATCGCGTTCACGGCAAACGTGATGAGCGAGGACGTGGAGAAGTGCCACCTGGCCGGCATGGACGACTACCTGGGGAAACCGATCAGCCGCTCCGACCTGGAACGCGTGCTCGCGCGCTGGGTCGGGACGAAGAGCCCCGCCGGAAGCCGCAGCTGACGGCGGGGCGGAGGGAACCGTGCCGACGCTGGATGCCAGCCGTGAGGCCGCCAGGCGGGACGCCAACGTCCCCGGGCCGGAGGAGTT
>JAMOQA010000551.1 GCA_027064265.1 Acidobacteriota bacterium | reverse complement strand
CAGAAGACCAGGATCGATACGACCATCACGAAGAGCAGGAACGACGTCCCGCATCGGGGGTGGAGCACCGAGTACCCCTGGACCGTCGGGACGTCCATTCCGCGCCCGGCCTCCCAGGCGTGGACGACCTTGTGCTCGGCGCCGTGGTAGCGGAAGAGCCGCCCGATGTCGGGGATCTTCCCGATCAACCGGACGTAGGCGAGGAAAATCACCCCCCGGATCAGGCCGTCGACCAGGTTGAACGCGACCCCGCCGCCGAGCGGGGGCCAGAGCCGCCGGATCCCCTCCGTGGCCGCCAGCGGCACGACGAAGAAGAGCCCGATGCCCAGGGCGAGGGCCAGGGCGAGGGAGAGCCAGATGCCGACCCCGGCGCCGCTTTCCTTCCCCTTTGCCTCCTCGGGGAAGGCCTGCTCGGTGGAGAAGTTGAGGGCCCGGATCCCCAGGCCCAGGGTCTGGACCAGCGTCACCGCCCCCCGCACCACCGGGAGCGCGAGCAGCCTGTGCTTCCTCGTCCAGGCGACCGCCCGCTCGGCCAGGTACGAGATCCCCCCGTCCGGTCGCCGCACGGCGACCGCGAAGGCGCTGGGGGAGCGCATCATCACCCCCTCGAGCACCGCCTGCCCGCCGAGGAGCACGTTCTCCTGGGCGAGGAGCAGGCGCAGCAGGAAGGGGATGCGGGGGGACATGGGACGGGGGGTCAGGAGCGTCCCTTCTTCCGCCGCTCGGCCTTCTTCTCGGCGGCGGCGTAGCGGCGCTGGAAGCGCTCGACGCGGCCGGCGGTGTCGACCAGCTTCTGCTTGCCGGTGAAGAAGGGGTGGCAGGCGGAGCAGAGCTCGACCCGGAGGTCCTTCTTGGTGCTCCGGGTGACGAAGCTGTTCCCGCAGGCGCAGACCACCGTCACCTCGTGGTACTCGGGATGGATGCCGGGCTTCATGGCGAACCTCTTTCTCGTCAATAAGTTACGTTTTTCTCACCCAAGGCGGCACGAGCCCGGCGCAGGCCCGGCCCGCCGCCTCACTATACGGCGAGCCCCGTCAGGCCGCCATCGACTCGAGGAACTCCCGGTTCGACCCGGTCCGGCGCAGCCGCTCGAGGAGCAGCTCCATCGCCTCGACCGGGTTCATCTGGTCGAGCACCTTCCGCAGCGTCCAGATCTTCCGGAGGGTCCCCTCCTCGATCAGCAGCTCCTCCTTCCGGGTGCCGGAGCGGGCGACGTTGAGGGCCGGGAAGACCCGCCGGTCGGCGAGCTCCCGGTCGAGGTGGATCTCCATGTTTCCCGTCCCCTTGAACTCCTCGTAGATCACCTCGTCCATCTTCGAGCCGGTGTCGACGAGGGCGGTCGCCAGGATCGTCAGCGAGCCCCCCTCCTCGACCTTCCGGGCGGTGCCGAAGAACTTCTTCGGCCGGGCGAGGGCGGCGGCGTCGATCCCGCCCGAGAGGATCTTCCCCGAGGTCGGCTGGACCGCGTTGTAGGCCCGGGCGAGCCGGGTGATCGAGTCGAGGAGGATCACCACGTCCTTGCCGAACTCCACCATCCGCTTCGCCCGCTCGAGGACGATCTGGGCGACCTGGACGTGCCGCGAGGCCGGCTCGTCGAAGGTGCTGGCGACCACCTCCCCCTTCACCGTCCGCTGCATGTCGGTCACCTCCTCGGGCCGCTCGTCGATCAGCAGCACGATCAGGGTGACCTCCGGGTGGTTCTCCGCGATCGCGTGGGCGATCGCCTGGAGGAACATCGTCTTCCCGGTCCGGGGCGGGGCGACGATCAGGCCCCGCTGTCCCTTGCCGATCGGCGAGAGCAGGTCGATCACCCGCCCGGAGAGGTTCTCCCGGGTCGTTTCCATCCGGAGCTGGACGTCCGGGTGCCAGGGGGTCAGCTCCTCGAAGCGGGTCCGCTTCGGCAGCTCCGCCACCGGGATCCCGCCGACCGCCTCGACGGCCCGCAGGCCGAAGTACTTCTCCGCCCGCCGGGGGGGCCGGATCACGCCGGTGACCTCGTCGCCGGTGGCGAGGCCGTGGCGCCGGACCAGGTCGGGAGAGACATAGATGTCGTCCGGCCCCGGCAGGTAGCTGTTGGCCGGCGAGCGCAGGAAGCCGTACCCGTCGGGCAGGATCTCCAGGACGCCGGTCACGTGCACCGGCTCGTCCCGGCGCACCTTCTCGGCGAGGATCCGCTGCACCAGCTCCTGCCGGCGCAGCTTGCTGACCGCGTCGATCTCCATCTGCCGGGCGAGCCGGGTCAGCTTCCCGATCTCCATGTCCCGG